>JAEYXX010000060.1 GCA_023431055.1 Pseudomonadota bacterium | reverse complement strand
AAATTGTCGCCCAGCGCGATCATCTCGATACGATGTACCTCGGCGGCGGCAATCACGCTGCCGTCCGGTGCAGGCAGGTCGCGGGTAGCGCAGGCAGCATCGACCAGCGTGCAGCGATACCCGTAGTCCTTGGCGGCGCGCACGGTGGTGCTGACGCTGGAATGGGTCATGAAGCCGCAGACGATCAGATCGAGATGGCCGAGTGCTTGCAAACGATCATGCAACTCGGTACCGGCAAAGGCGTTCGGCAGGCGTTTCTCAACGACGATCTCGCCCGCCAGCGGGGCTGCTTCCGGCAGGTGGCGGCCACGTGGGCCGCTGGGGTCGAGGAGGCCGCCGGGAATGCCGAGGTGTTTGACGTGAACGATGTCGGCACCGGCACTGCGCGCTGCTGCCAGCAGACTGGCGATCTCTGCCAGTGCGGGGTCCAGGCCCGGCAGCGCGAGGACGCCGCTGCGGTACTCTTCCTGGGCATCGATGATCAGCAGGGTCGCATTGTTCAGGCTGGCCGGTGCGTGGCCACGACCGGTGAGCTGGAACATGGTTTGCGGATGGGACATCTCGGGCTCCTGGCTGATGGTGATGATGTGCCATTGTCCGCTTGCCAGAGCGGTCTGTGAACCTCTATCTGCGCAATGCTTGCTCGGTGCATGGAGCAGGAGCAGAATCGGAACTGCCCCGAAGGAGTTGGGGTCGTACGCAAAAGGAGTTGCCATGTCACTTTTTTCGCAGCTATCCCCGCATTTCTGGCTTTTGTTCTCCATCGCCGTATCGGTCGCCGTGCTGCGCGAGTTGCGCCGCCCTGACGATGATGCCGCGCGCGAAAAGCATAAAGGCCCATGAGCCTTCGTTAATCCGTCGTTCATGCGCTGGCTACCGCACTGGGCTAAACTTCCGCACTTTTCTCCCGGAGGCCGCCCGTGACCGCTCTCACTACCCGTTTACGCACTCTGCGTGATTACATCCGTTGGGCCGTCAGCCGTTTTCAGGCCGAACAGCTGTTCTTCGGTCATGGCACCGATAACGCGTGGGATGAAGCGCGTCAATTGGTACTCGGCGCGCTGCATCTGCCCTGGGAGATGTCCGACGCCTATCTCGACTGCCGTCTGGAAGACGACGAGCATGCCCATCTGCAGGCGCTGCTCAAACGGCGTATCGAAGAACGTGTGCCGACCGCCTACCTGCTGGGCGAGGCCTGGTTCTGCGGGCTGCCATTCATGGTCGACGAGCGTGTGCTGGTGCCTCGTTCGCCAATCGCCGAGCTGATCGACCGCCACTTCGCTCCCTGGCTGCCCGCAGAGCCGGCACGTATCCTCGATCTGTGCACCGGCTCCGGCTGCATCGGCATCGCCTGCGCCTACGAATTCCCCGAGGCGGAAGTGGTGCTGGGCGACCTGTCGTTCGATGCGCTGGAGGTGGCCAACCTCAATATCGAGCGCCACGGGCTGGAGGAGCGGGTCTATTGCGTGCAGGGCGATGGCTTTGCCGAGCTGCCGGGGCAGCGTTTCGACCTGATCGTCTCCAATCCGCCCTATGTCGATGCCGAGGATTTCGCCGACATGCCGGCCGAATACCAGCACGAGCCTGAGATGGGCCTGGCCTGTGGCGATGATGGGCTGGATCTGGTGCGACGCATGCTGGCCGAAGCGGCCGATCACCTGACCGAGCGCGGCGTGCTGATCGTCGAGGTGGGCAACAGTCAGGTGCACGTCGAGGCGCTGTATCCGGAGGTGGACTTCACCTGGCTGGACTTCCAGCGCGGCGGGCACGGCGTATTCCTGCTGGCGGCCAAGCAGTGCCGTGAGCATCAGGAGCTGTTTCGTTCGCGAGTGAAGGGCTGATCGATATTTTTCGCGGCTGAAGCCGCTCCTACAGGGGGCGCTTAGTTACGTAGGGTGGATGTCGCTTTTTACATCCACCACCACGGTGGACCGATAGAGCGCGATCCACCCTACGGGCTGTAGGAGCGGCTTCAGCCGCGATGAATCAGCGCGTGGCGATCCAGATCAGCAGCCCGGCCTGAAAAAGGCTGAACGCCACCAGGCAGGTAATGGTGAAGCGCAGGCCGCTGTCTTCGCGCTTGAGGCGGTCAACCCGGTCTTCCAGCTTGCGCAACTTGACGCCCTGTTCCTGCAGGTTCTGATCTGCCTGCTGCAGCATCGCGGCGGCGTCCAGTAGTTCGACGATCTGCACCTTTTCGGCATGCCAGTCGCCGTGTAGCGAGCTGACCCGCGGCGCGCTGTAGAACGGCTTGAGCTGCAGCGGGTCGCTGTATTCGATGGTGAAACCCTGTGCCTTCAGCGCGTGATCACGGCGGGCGCGAGCGGCCTCGTTGAAATTGTCCTTGGTCGGCAGGGCGCCGCCCTCTACCTGATAGTGCGCGTAATGCTTGCGTGCCCAGGCGATGCCCTGAGCCATGAGAAAACGCCCCAGGCCGCGGTTGGCCGGCTCCACGCTGAGGCCCTTGTCCGGGCCGAAGCGAACCTCCTTGCGCTGATGGTCGGCCCAGACTTCCAGCAGGTTGGTCTGACGATGCAGGCGTTGGCCGGGCACCTGGATGGTCAGGCGCAGCAGGCTGGTGTCCTTGGCGTGCCGCTCAACCCGGCCGAGCTGGACGAAGCGCAGCGGCCGCGGCCCGGTTTCACGGTCGACGGGCAGCGGCGCCAGACGCAGCAGGCTGAACTGCTCGGCTGGCAGGTCAGACCAGGGGTGCACTGCAGCGGGCGTTTCGCCTGCAACTGCTTCGGCGTCGGTGGCTTGCGCCTGTGGGTCTGGATTTTCGCTCATGGGCGTCCTGTGTACTGTTCGGCGGCCTTCGCTGCGTTATCGGCCATTTTCCTCAGCGCTGGAGCGAATGAAAGCGACGATCCGCTCGCCCAGCGCACGGGCCAAGGGTAGCTGTGGATCGTCATAGGACGCTACCTGTTCGTTCCAGGCCGCCGGTGTGATGCGCATGACATGGTTCATGCCGGCGATCATCGCCAGTTCGGCATCGGGCTTGGCCTGCTTGAGCACCTCGGCGTTGTCCGGGCTGACCTGGGCGTCGTGAGTGCCCTGCACGATCAAGGCGGGCATTTGCAATGCGGCGAAGTTCTCCGCCGGTTCCTGGCGCAGCAGGCTGATCAGGTAGGGCTGCACGCTCGGCCGATACACCACCTGCAGCTCCTTGGGCACTTTCGGCTGCAGCTTGCCGCGAATCAGATTGGCGAGGATGTGCCGGCTTTCGTCCAGCAACGGCGGTGGCAGGCGCATGGCCAGTTGCATGTCCAGCACCTGGCCGATGGGGTAGGCGGGGCCGGCAATCGACACCAGCGCGTCGGCCTGGCTGGCGGGTGCTGCCAGACTGGCGATCAGCGCGCCCTCGCTGTGGCCGATGAGAATCAGCCGGTCGAAGCGTGGATCGTCCCGGAGCAGGCTGGCCCAACCTTCGGCGTCGGCCACGTAGCGCTCGACGCTGAGGTCCTTTTCATCCGGTGTCGCGGCACGGCTGGCGGCTACGCCGCGCTTGTCGTAGCGCAGGCTGGCGATGCCATTGCGCGCCAGCACCTGAGCCAGCTTCTTCAGCGCATCGTTATGACCACCCTCGGGATTGTTGCCGTCGCGGTCAGTGGGGCCGGAGCCGGCGATCAGCAGCGCCACCGGCACCGGCTTGTCGCTTTGTGGCACCAGCAGGCTGCCGTACAGGGTGCCCTGGTCGGTGTCGAGGCTGATGGGCAGTTGCCGGGTGGTGCTGGCCTGGGCCAGGCCGGTGATCAGGGTGATGGACAAGAGCAGGGTTCGCAGCATGATGAGGGTAGGGTAGTGGCAGGTTGGCATTGGACGCGTTCGAATGACCAAGGTTCGGGGTGAACTGCAAGTAGGTGGCAGGTATACTCGCCCACCTTGTGAATCGGGCCTGCGCAGTGGCAGGCCGATGCTGAATCTCGCGGAGCGTCTTCCCATGTCCGGCAATACCTACGGCAAGCTGTTCACCGTCACCACCGCTGGCGAAAGCCATGGCCCGGCGCTGGTCGCCATCGTCGACGGTTGCCCGCCCGGTGTCGAGATTTC
>JAEYXX010000059.1 GCA_023431055.1 Pseudomonadota bacterium | reverse complement strand
ACTAAGACGCGCGCACAGGATAGGTTCTAGCCATGGCGAGAATTCGCAACAGACGCAAACCGGTCGCCGAGATGAACGTGGTGCCCTACATCGACGTGATGCTGGTGCTGCTGGTCATCTTCATGGTCACCGCGCCGATGCTCAACCAGGGCGTGAAGGTCGACCTGCCCAAGGTCAGCAGCGAAGCGCTGCCGCAGGACAACGACGCCCAGGTGCTGACCATTTCCATCAAGGCCGACAAGACCTACTACTGGAACATGGGCAGCGAGGTGGACGTCGACACCGAACAGGAGCGCGCCTCCACCCTCGAACAGATGACTCAGGCGGTGTCGGCGATCATTGCCGAGAACCGTCGCCAGGGTAAGCAGGTGCAGGTGTTCGTGCGCGGTGATCGCACCGTCGACTACGGCACCGTGATGGCGGCCATGGGCGGCCTGCAGCAGGCCGACGTGGGCAACGTCGGATTGATTACCGAGGCGCCCTGATGCAGCAGACCGAGCGTTCGCAGTCGGAAAGCTACTTCTGGCCCGTGGTCTGGGCCGTGGGTCTGCATGTCTTGATGTTCGCCATGTTGTTCGTCAGCTTCGCCTTCACGCCCGAGCTGCCGCCGGCGCGTCCGGTGGTTCAGGCTACGCTGTATCAGCTGCAGTCGCAGAGCCAGGCCACCACCCAGACCACGCAAAAGGTGGCGGGCGAGGCGCAGAAGACCTCAGCGCCGCAGTTCGAGACCGAAAGGCTGGAGCAGAAGAAAGCCGAGGAGCAGAAGCAGGCCCAGGCCGAGGCGCAGAAGGTAGCTGCGGCCAAGAAAGCCGAGGAACAAAAGAAGGCTGAAGAGGCTCGAAAGGCCGAACAGGCCAAAGCCGAAGCTGCGAAGAAGGCTGAAGCCGAAAAGGCCGCCGAGCAGAAGCGCCAGGCCGATATCGCCAAGAAGCGCGCCGAGGAAGAGGCGAAGAAGAAAGCCGCTGAAGAGGCCAAGAAAAAGGCCGCTGCAGAAGAGGCGAAGAAGAAGGCGGCAGCTGCCGAGGCAGCGAAGAAGAAGGCCGCCGAGGATGCCAAGCGCAAGGCCGAAGAAGCCCGACGCAAGGCTGCTGAAGATCAGAAAGCGGCAGCGCTGGCCGAGTTGCTCTCGGACAACGTGCAGAACCAGCAGGCACTGGCCGAAACCCATGGCGACAAGGTGGCCGGCAACCTCGATGATCTGATCATCAAGCTGATCACCGAGAACTGGCAGCGACCGATGTCGGCGCGCCGCGGCATGAGCGTCGAGCTGCTGATCCAGATGCTGCCCGATGGCACCGTGACCAACGCCAGCGTATCGCGCTCCAGTGGCGATGCGCCGTTCGACAACTCGGCCGTCGCCGCTGTACGTAACGTCGGGCGTATTCCCGAGATGCAACAATTGGATCGCGCTACCTTCGACCGTATGTACAGGCAGCGTCGCGTCATTTTCAAACCGGAGGATTGAGCTCTGTGAACAACCTGATTCGTATCGCCCTGCTGGGGCTGGTCATGCTGGTCGGTAGCGTCCAGGCGGCCGATCCGCTGGTGATCTCCCAAGGCGCCGACCGCGCCACCCCGATCGCCGTGGTGCCGTTCGGCTGGCAGGGCGGCTCGGTACTGCCCGAGGACATGTCGCAGATCATCGGCAACGACCTGCGCAACTCCGGCTACTTCGAACCCATCCCGCGGCAGAACATGATCAGCCTGCCAACCCAGGCCAGCGAGGTCATCTATCGCGACTGGAAGGCCCTCGGCGCGCAGTACGTGCTGGTGGGCAACATCGTGCCAAACGGTGGCCGCCTGCAGGTGCAGTACGCGCTGTTCAACGTCAACACCGAGCAGCAGGTCATGACCGGCAACGTCGGCGGTGGCACCGATCAGCTGCGCGACATGGCTCACCATATCGCCGACCAGTCGTTCGAGAAGCTTACCGGCGTCAAGGGTGCGTTCTCCACGCGTCTGCTGTACGTCACGGCCGAGCGCATGGGCGCCAACAACACCCGCTACACCCTGCAGCGTTCGGACTACGATGGTGCTCGCGCCGTTACCCTGCTGCAATCGCGCGAGCCGATCCTGTCGCCGTCCTTTGCTCCCGATGGCCGCCGTATCGCCTACGTGTCGTTCGAACAGCGTCGTCCGCGCATCTTCGTCCAGCACATCGATACCGGTCGTCGCGAGCAGATCACCAACTTCGAAGGCCTCAACGGTGCACCGGCCTGGTCGCCGGATGGCAATCGCCTGGCTTTCGTGCTGTCGCGTGACGGTAATCCGGAAATCTACGTGATGGACATGGGTAGTCGGCAGATGCGCCGCATCACCAACCATTACGCCATTGATACCGAACCCTTCTGGGGCAAGGACGGTCAGACCCTTTACTTCACTTCGGATCGCGCGGGCCGCCCGCAGATCTACAAGACCAACATCAATAGCGGGGCCGTGGAGCGAGTGACCTTCGTGGGTAACTACAACGCCAACCCGAAATTGTCGGCGGATGAAAAGACCCTGGTGATGATCCATCGTCAGGATGGTTTTACCGTGTTCAAGGTGGCTGCACAGGACCTGGAAACCAACCGTTTGCGCATACTTTCAGACACAAGTTTGGATGAGTCGCCCACTGTTGCGCCCAATGGCACCATGCTAATCTACGCCACCCGCCAGCAGGGCCGGGGAGTCTTGATGTTAGCGTCCACCAATGGTCGCGTGAGGCTCCCTCTTCCTACCGCTCAAGGCGAAGTTCGAGAGCCTTCTTGGTCCCCTTACCTGAACTGATGCGGTGCTTCACCTTTTTGCTTAACACAACTGGGGTTCACTAGGAGTTACATGATGGAAATGCTGAAATTCGGTAAGTTCGCTGCACTGTCCCTGGCTCTCGCCGTTGCCGTAGGTTGCTCCTCCAAAGGCGGCGACGCTGCTGGCGAAGGCGCGGTAGACCCGAACGCTGGCTACGGTGCCGACACTGGCGCTGTTGATGGCAGCCTGAGCGAAGAAGCGGCTCTGCGCGCTATCACCACCTTCTACTTCGAGTACGACAGCTCCGACCTGAAAGCCGAAGCCATGCGCGCTCTGGACGTACACGCCAAGGACCTGAAAGGCAATGGCGCTCGCGTCGTTCTGGAAGGCCACGCTGACGAGCGCGGTACCCGTGAGTACAACATGGCTCTGGGCGAGCGTCGTGCCAAGGCCGTTCAACGCTACCTGGTTCTGCAGGGCGTTTCCACGGCTCAGCTGGAACTGGTTTCCTACGGCGAAGAGCGTCCGGTTGCCACTGGCAACGACGAGCAGTCCTGGGCTCAGAACCGTCGCGTAGAGCTGCGTAAGTAAGCTGCCATGCGTGATTGCCGCCGTATTCTGACCCTTCTGACGCTCGCCTTGCCGCTCGCGGCGATGGCGGAAGTTCCCGTACTGGAAAGCAGCTCCATGCAACAGGGCAGCAGCTATCCACCGGCGGGTTATGGTACGGCCGGCGCCTCTGTCGGAGCGGGTGCGCAAGCGCCCGCTTCTGCACAGGGCATGTTGTTCATCCAGCTCGAGCAGATGCAGCAGGAAATTGCTCAGCTGCGCGGCATGGTCGAAGAGCAGCAGAATGAAATCCAGCGCCTCAAGCAGGAAGGCCTGGAGCGTTATCAGGATCTGGATCAACGCATTTCTTCCGGCGCAGCTGCCGGTGGAGTTCCTGCACAAAATTCAGCCACTGGCGCGATCAACGCCACTGGCACCCCGGCGCCACCTGCCGCACAGCAGCAGGCCAGCGCCGAGCCGGGCGACCCGGCCAAGGAAAAACTCTATTACGACGCCGCCTTCGACCTGATCAAGGCCAAGGATTTCGACAAGGCGTCGCAGGCATTCGCGGCTTTCCTTAATCGTTACCCCAACAGCCAGTACGCCGGTAACGCGCAGTACTGGTTGGGTGAGGTGAATCTGGCCAAGGGTGACCTGCAAGCAGCAGGCCAGGCTTTCGCCAAGGTCAGCCAAGCCTATCCGAGCCATGCCAAGGTACCCGACTCGCTGTTCAAGCTGGCCGACGTCGAGCGTCGCCTGGGCAACAATGACAAGGCGCGCGGCATTCTGCAGCAGGTGATCGCCCAGTATCCGGGCAGTTCGGCTGCGCAGCTGGCCCAGCGCGATCTGCAACGGCTGTAAATCGAGTTTCGATGAATAAACCCGCGCCTGGCGCGGGTTTTTCTTATCTGCTCTCGCGTGATCCATTAGAATGCGCGCTCGCATGGCCCACGGGGTTTCAGCTCGGCTGATGTCCCTGTCGCCATGCATCGTCGAACGTCGGCTGCAGCTGATGTTTCTGTCTTTCCACGCAACGGAGGCGGATGACCTGTTTCGTCATCACGCCCGTGGCTACCATGCAAGAAACCCTGCGCATCACCGAGATTTTCTACTCGCTGCAGGGGGAGACGCGTACCGCCGGCTTGCCGACGGTATTCGTGCGCCTGACCGGCTGCCCCCTGCGCTGTCAGTACTGTGACACCGCCTACGCCTTCAGCGGTGGCGAGATCGTCACCCTGGACAGCATCCTCGATCAGGTAGCCGCCTATCGGCCGCGTTACGTTTGCGTCACTGGCGGCGAGCCGCTGGCCCAGCCCAATTGCATCCCGTTACTCACGCGTCTGTGCGACGCCGGTTACGAGGTGTCGCTGGAGACCAGCGGTGCGCTCGATGTCTCGGCCGTCGACCCGCGGGTCAGCAAGGTGCTGGATCTGAAGACGCCTGGATCTGCCGAAGTGCAGCGTAATCGCTACGAGAACGTCCAGTGGCTGACACGCAACGATCAGGTCAAGTTCGTCATCTGCTCGCGTGAAGACTACGACTGGGCAGTATCCAAATTGATCGAATATGACCTGGCTGCTCGTGCCGGTGAGGTGCTGTTCTCGCCCAGCCACAAACAGGTCGATGCACGTGCCCTGGCAGACTGGATCGTGGCCGACAACCTGCCCGTACGTCTGCAATTGCAGCTGCACAAGATTCTCTGGAACGACGAGCCGGGACACTGAATATGAACGACAAGAAAGCGGTCATCCTCCTTTCCGGTGGCCTGGACTCGGCCACCGTGGTAGCCATGGCCAAGGCCGAGGGCTACAGCTGCTACAGCATGAGCTTCGACTATGGGCAGCGCCATCGCGCCGAGTTGCAGGCAGCCGAGCGTGTGGCGCGGCAGCTGGGCGTGGTCGAGCATAAGGTGATCGGCCTGAATCTCAACGGTATCGGTGGCTCGGCACTGACCGACAGCAGCATCGCGGTTCCGGAAACACCGGGCGAGGGCATCCCGGTGACCTACGTGCCGGCGCGCAACACGGTGTTTCTCTCCCTGGCGTTGGGCTGGGCCGAGGTGCTTGAAGCGCGTGATATCTTCATTGGTGTCAACGCGGTGGATTACTCGGGCTACCCGGATTGCCGTCCCGAGTTCGTCGACGCCTTCGAGCGTATGGCCAACCTGGCGACCAAGGCGGGTGTGGAGGGGCGGGGCTTTGTCATCCGCGCACCGCTGCAGCAGATGAGCAAGGGCGAGATCATCCAGGCCGGTATGCGCCTGGGCGTGGATTACGCACTCACTGTCTCCTGCTACCAGGCCGATGATGACGGCCGCGCCTGTGGCAAGTGCGACAGCTGCCGCCTGCGTGCAGCCGGTTTCGCCGCTGCCGGTGTGCCTGATGCGACGCGCTACTTCTGAAAAAGTTTTCGCGAAGTGTTGATTTCCTGAATTAAATCAGTATCATGCGCCTCGCGTTGGGTCGTTAGCTCAGTTGGTAGAGCAGTTGGCTTTTAACCAATTGGTCGTAGGTTCGAATCCTACACGACCCACCAGATCGCAAAAGCCAGTCGTGAGACTGGCTTTTTTTTGCTCTCGGAAAAGCCCTCCGGCCGATGCTGCCCCGCCTGTGGCGATGGGCGGCCAGGGGGTATACTCGCAGCTCGCTCAAGAGCGCCGCAGGTTCGATGATATGACGCAGATTTCCGAACGCCTTCTGGTTCAAGCCCACCTCGATGCCAAGCAGCCCAAGCCGCTGACCGCCGAGGAGGAGGCCTTCTATCGCCGCGAAATCGCCGCTGAGCTGAAGAAGCAGAACGCGGTGCTGGTGGCGCACTACTACTGCGATCCGGTGATCCAGGCGCTGGCCGAGGAAACCGGCGGTTGCGTTTCCGACTCCCTGGAAATGGCCCGCTTCGGCAATCAACACCCGGCGCAGACCGTGGTGGTGGCCGGGGTCAAGTTCATGGGCGAGACGGCGAAGATCCTCAATCCGGAAAAGCGCGTGCTGATGCCGACGCTGGAGGCGACCTGCTCACTGGATCTGGGCTGCCCGGTGGACGAGTTCTCGGCGTTCTGCGATCAACATCCCGAGCGTACCGTGGTGGTGTATGCCAACACTTCGGCGGCGGTGAAGGCGCGTGCTGACTGGGTGGTGACCTCCAGCTGCGCGCTGGAGATCGTCGAGAGCCTGATGGACAACGGCGAGACCATCATCTGGGCGCCGGACAAGCATCTGGGCAACTACATTCAGCGCGAGACCGGTGCCGACATGCTGCTGTGGGATGGCGCCTGCATCGTGCATGAGGAATTCAAGTCCAAGCAGTTGCTGGACATGAAGGCGCTCTACCCGGACGCCGCCATTCTGGTGCACCCGGAATCGCCGCAGAACGTGGTGGAGCTGGCCGACGCGGTGGGCTCCACCAGCCAGCTGATCAAGGCGGCGCAGACCCTGCCGAATTCCACCTTCATCGTCGCCACCGACCGCGGCATCTTCTACAAGATGCAGCAGCTGTGCCCGGACAAGACCTTTATCGAAGCGCCCACCGCGGGCAACGGCGCGGCATGCCGCAGCTGTGCGCACTGCCCGTGGATGGCGATGAACACGCTGGAGCGCGTACTGACCGGCCTGCGTCAGGGCTCCGGTGAGATTCATGTCGACCCGGCGCTGATTCCCAAGGCGATCAAGCCGCTCAAGCGCATGCTCGATTTCACCCAGGCGGCGCGGATGAAGGTCGTCGGCAACGCCTGAGAGGAGCAGCGATCAGCTTCAACTCACAAGCTGTAGCGCTTGCTTAGGCAAGCGACTTGCCTTGTTCGTGCTCGGTCTGCGCCCTCTCCCGCAAGCGGGAGAGGGGAGGCAAACACGTAGCCCGGATTGCATCCGGGCTACGGCAACTCGTCAGTTCAGCTTGCCCAGTTCTCCGGCTCGTTGACCACGTCGAGCAGCGCACGCAGGCGGCCATAGTCACGGCCGTTGAAGGCAAAGGCCAGGCGCGTCAGGTGGCACAGTTCGGGCTCGTCGCTTTCCAGCTCGCAATGGGGCTGCTGAGTGAAACCACCGCTCTTGCACAGTCCGCTGAACTCCTCGTCGAGTCGCGCGAGTGTCTGCTCGTTGAGCGGGTGGTTGAGACGAATCACGAAGCGATCCTTGAGCCAGCGGCTGGAGTGGAAGTTGCGATAGAAATGGACGATTTCATCCACCGCTTCTTCGGCGCTGTACACCAGGTGCATCAGGTTGAGATCGCTGGGCAGGATGTAGCCATTGTCTTCAAGCTGACGGCGCATGAAACCCAGGGCGTCCTTCCAGTAGCTGCCACCCGGCTGATCGAGCAATACCACCGGTACCAGCGGGCTTTTGCCGGTCTGGATCAGGGTCAGCACTTCCAGCGCCTCGTCGAGCGTGCCGAAACCGCCGGGGCAAAGCACCAGACCGTCGGCCTCCTTGACGAAGAACAGCTTGCGCAGGAAGAAGAAATGGAATGACAGCAGGTGGTTGCTGCCGCGCATCGTCGAGTTGGCCGTTTGTTCGAAGGGCAGGGTGATGTTGAACCCCAGGCTGTTGTCCACGCCGGCGCCTTCATGGGCGGCGGCCATGATGCCGCCGCCTGCGCCGGTGATCACCATCAGGTCACGCTGCGCCAACCGTGCGCCCAGTTCACGAGCCTGCAGGTACAGCGGGTGATCGGCTGGCGTGCGGGCCGAGCCGAAGACGGTGACCTTGCGCCGACGCTTGAGCTGTTCCAGTACACCGAAGGCATTTTCCATCTCGCGCAGGGTCTGCAGCATGATCTTGGCGTCCCAGCGGTTGCGGTCCGCCTGGGCCATATGGATCACGGTACTGAGCATTTCCCGGTACAGCTGCAGGTTCGGGCTGTTGCCGGGGGCTGCCAGTGCCACCAGTTCGTCGACCTTGCGGGTCAGGTCGACTTCGCTGGTTTGCACGTGGCGCGACAGATAGTCGTCCGCTTCGTAAGGCATGAAGGCTCTCCTGTTCTGAGACGGGCGAGAGGCTGATGCGGCTCGCGCCCGTACCGGTTCCGTGATTATGGCGTTTCATGACACTTGCCACAGCCAGGTTGCCGTTTCGCTGCCTGCTTTTCGTAAGCGCCGGTTACAGGGCGATCTGCTCACCGGGTTCGGGAATGTTGGCGATCCAGTTCAGGCGCTGGCGCAGCGCTTGTTGCAGGGTTTGCATCTTCTCCAGTTCGCCGTGCACCAGGTACAGCTCGGGGTGGTGCTCGAACTGGCTCGCCCAGTCGAGCAGCTGCGACTGACCGGCGTGCGCAGAAAAACCGCCCAGCGTGTGCACCCTGGCTTTAACCGCAATGCGCTGGTGCAGCACTTTGACCGATTCTGCGCCGTCGACGATCAGGCGGCCGAGCGTGCCCTTGGCCTGGAAACCGGGGAAGACCAGATGGCAGTTCTCGCGCCACAGATTGTGCTTGAAGTGGTGGACGATACGCCCGCCGTTGCACATGCCGGCGCCGGCAATGATGATCGCGCCGCTCTTGATCCGGTTGATCGCCATGGACTCTTCCGCCGTTGGCGTGCAGCGCAGGATCGGTAGCCAGTCCTCTACCCGGGTGACACCCTTGGCAGCCAGTGCAGCGCGGTCTTCGGCGGCGAACTGATCATGGAAGCGGCTGTAGATGGCATTGGCGCGGATGGCCATGGGGCTGTCGAGGAATACCGCCTGCTGCGGCAGGCGGCCTTCCTGATAGAAGCGGCCGAGGTAGTAGATCAGATCCTGGGTGCGGCCGACGGCGAAGGAGGGGATTAGCACGTTGCCACCTTCCTTGTGCGCCTGCTGCAGAATCTCGGCCAGCTCCTCCAGGGTTTCGTCACTGGGGCGATGATCACGGTCGCCGTAGGTCGACTCCATCAGCAGTACGTCGGCCTTGTTCAGTTGGGTAGGCGCCTGCATCAGTGGCGAGCAGGTATTGCCCAGGTCGCCGGAGAACACCAGATGACGCTGCAGGTGGTGATCCTGCACCTGCATTTCGACGATGGCCGAGCCGAGAATGTGGCCGGCATTGTGGAAGGTGACCTGCACGCCCTTGGCCACCTCGATCGTTGTGCCGTAGGTATGCGCGCGGCGCTGGCTGAGCGCCTGCTCGGCATGGGCGATGGTGTAGAGCGGCGTGATCGCCGGCTTGCCCTGGCGCGCGCGCCAGCGGTTCTCCCACTCGGCGTCCTTCTCCTGGAGGAAGGCCGAATCCAGCAGCATCAGTTCGAGCAGTTCGCTGCTGGCTTCGGTGGCGTGGATCGGGCCGCGATAACCCTCGGCGACCAGGCGTGGCAGCAGCCCGCTGTGATCGAGGTGGGCATGGGAGATCACCACCGCATCCAGCTCCCGCGGGTCGAAGGGGAAGGCGCTGCGGTTCTGGTCCTCTTCCTGGCGGCGCCCCTGGTGCATGCCGCATTCGAGCAGGACCTTGGCCCCGTCGCGACTCTCCACCAGGTAGCAGGAGCCGGTAACTTGTTGGATTGCACCGAGAAAAGTGAGCAGGGCCATGGTTCTATCCTTATTGTGATGATGTGGCGAGTCTGCCGGTTTGAAGCGCCGCGTGGTTTGATGCAGGTCACTCGATGTAGGGCTCCGGGTGCCTAAACTGCAAGCGAATTTTCAGGAGATGACCCATGCCTCAGCTATTGCCCGATGCCGCGACTCTGGCTCAACACGCCCAGCAATACCCCGACTTCGCCCACTGGCAGGTGGGCCACGGACCTGTTCAGCATAGTCCGCAGACCAGCGCTGCGGTCTTTCGTCTGGCCCATCAGCTGGTGCAGAGCGGCTTGCAGCCCGACTTGCCGAGCGTCTACCGCCTGTTTCGCGCCCTGGATTCGCTGACCGCAGCCGGCCTCTGGCTGGTGGTGCACATGACCTATGCCCAGCGCGTTCGACTCGATGGTCAGCCGCTGCAGGCCGAGGACTTCAAACCGGTGCCGGAAGGTCATACCGGTGGCGCGCTGAACATGGTGCCGGCCTACGCCGGTTACCTGGCCCTCAACGCGCTGACCGGTGAGACGCGTGGCTGGCTGATGGGGCAGGGGCATTGCGTGGCAGCCATCGAGGCGCTGAACCTGCTGACCGGCAACCAGCATCCCGAGCAGGCTAAGCGCTATGCCTGTGATGAAACGGGCATGAGCCGCCTGGTGGCAGACTTCTACAGCTATGCGCAGGCAGCGGACGGCCGCCCTGGCGTGCCGCTGGGCAGTCATGTCAATCCGCATACCGCTGGTGGTATCGCCGAAGGCGGTTACCTGGGCTTTGCCGAGTTGCAGTACGCGCATCTGCCATTGCCGGGCGAAAAACTGGTGGCGTTCCTCTCCGATGGCGCCGCCGAGGAGCAGCGCGGCAGCGACTGGATGCCGCGCTGGTGGCGTGCCGAGGATTGTGGTGTGGCGCTGCCGCTGATGATCGCCAACGGTCGGCGTATCGAGCAGCGTACCGAACTCGGCACGCTGGAGGGGCTGGAGGGCTTTCGCCGGCACCTGCGCGGCTGTGGTTTCGATCCGCTGAGCTTCGATGGGCGTGACCCGGCAGCCTTCGTCTGTGCGCTGTGGGAAATGGAGCAGCGCCTGGCGCATCGGGTCGATGAGCGCAATCGCGAACTGATCGACTATCCCCTGCCCATGCCCTACGGCATTGCCGAAACCACCAAGGGCTATGGCTTCTATGGCGCTGGCAGCAATGCCGCGCACAACCTGCCGCTACCGGCCAGTCCGGCGCTCGATGCGCACGCACGCGAACTGTTCAACCAGCATGCGGCGGCGTTGTGGGTACAGCCCCAGGTATTGGCTGAGGCCTGCAGCCTGTTCGCTGCCGGCAAGGGGCGTGAGCCTGAACGAGACAATCCACTGGCCCGTCGTCAACCCGCGCAGCCGATACAGCCAGCGCTGCATTTTCACGACAAGGCCTGTTCGCCCATGAGTGCGCTGGATCGCTACTTTGTCGATCTGGTACGGGCCAATCCGCAGTTACGCCCCCGCGTCGGCAACCCGGACGAACTGGCCAGCAACCGCCTGGGTGGCGTGCTGAAGGCGCTCAAGCACCGTGTCAGCCAGCCGGAAAGCGAGCTGGAATCAGTGCATGGCGCGGTGATCACGGCGCTCAACGAGGAGGCCGTGGTTTCCGCCTGTCTGGCCAACCAGGGCGGTCTGAACCTGGTGGCCAGTTACGAGGCGTTCTGCGTGAAGATGCTCGGCGCGGTGCGTCAGAGCCTGATCTTCGCCCGCCAGCAGAAAGAGGCCGGGCGCCCGGCTGGCTGGCTGGGTTGGCCGCTGGTGGCGACTTCGCACACCTGGGAGAACGGCAAGAACCAGCAATCGCACCAGGACACCACCTTCTGTGAGGCGCTGCTGGGCGAGATGCACGATGTCATGCGCGTGCTGCTGCCGGCCGACCACAATTCGCTGCTGGCCCTGCTGCCGGAGATCTACCAGGCGCGTGGTCGGCTGGCCTGCCTGGTGGCGGCCAAGCGTGAACGACCCTGTTTCTTTACGGTCGAACAGGCACAGCAGCTGGCGCGCGATGGTGCCCTGCAGGTCGATCAAGGTGGCGACGGCGAGCCCGTGCTGCTGATTGCCAGTGGCAGCTATCAGCTGAGCGAGATGCGCCGCGCGTCCGCTCGTCTGAGCGAGCAGGGCGTGGCCTGGCGTCTGATTTACTTGCAGGAACCGGGGCGTTTTCGGGCGCCGCGCGATGCCTGGGAGGCCGCCAGCGTGGCCAGCGCCGAGCAGCGTGAAGCGCTGTTTCCGGCGGCGTGCCGCCGCCGTGTGCTGCTGACGCACATGCGCCCGGAGGTTGCCATGGGCCATCTGTGGCCGCTGTTGGGCGACGCTGCCAGCTGTCGGGTGTTGGGCTACCGCAACCGCGGCGGCACCTTCGACGAGGCCGGCATGCTGTTCGCCAATGGCTGCAGTTGGGCGCATGTGCTGCAAGGCGTGGCCGAGGTGCTGGGCGTATCGCCCGATGGCTGGTTGAGCGCTGAGGAACGCGCGGCTCTGGCAGGCAGAGGAGACCCCCGCTGTCTGCGTTGAGCCCACGAAGTGGAGCAACGGGAAGGGAGGGGCAGGTATGCCCAGATTGACGCTGGAGATAAACACGGAGCTGTACCGCGTGCTGCAACAGGCAGCGCGTACCAATCACATGAGCATCGAGGACGAGTGCCTGCGCCGCCTGGAGGGCGGCGCTCGACGCTCACGCTACATGGAGGCACTGCTCGCCGAGTTGCGCGCCGATGAGGCGCAGCGGCGAGCCGGAAGAGGCTGAGTTTGCGCCTGCTTCAGAGACCGCAGTCGCTCTTGTCGAACACCTCGACGGTGACCGGGCGGTTGCTACGGTACTCGCTGAACTGATAACGCAGCTGGGCGCCCTGCGCCAGCAGGCTGCGATAGCCGGGGTTGCGGCAGACGCTTGCCGCCAGTTGCGTACGTACGGTGTCCGGGTTGCCGCGCATCTTCGCGGCATGCGCTTCCCGCACGCTGAGATGGTTGATCAGCGTGTGACCTTCCACGGTGTAGCCCTGATCGAGAATGTCTTCGTTGATCGCTCGCGGCGTGCCTTCGCTGCTTTGCCGGGCGACCTGCTCTAGGGTGCGAGTCAGTTCCATCTCCTTCAGCGATGCTGCCTGAGCGGTGGTAAATGTCAGGCTGAGAGCAAGAGCGGGGAGCATGTAACGCAGCATGGGGTGTAACTCCTGAAGGCGTGGACGAGGGTTGGACAGGACCCTGGGGATAATGTTCGCAGCAATGGCCTTTGGCCTCCGCGAAACAAAGTGTTACCGATAGAGACATGCTGGCCGTTGGCTGCCATCCGTCACCACGACCAAAGGCCGGGGATCGTTGAACCAACCTGCACGTCACACAGTTTGAGCCGCTGCAGTCGGACGTTGCCAGCACAGACCTGCCTGAAGTCTGTCGCGGGTGTTGAAAAGACTGCGCGGTGTTCAAGCAGCGTGCAGGAGAATAACAATGACAATGCTCTTTCGACGCTGGCCATCGCATGTGGTGGTCGGCAGTTTACTGGTTTTGCCCGTCGCGCAGGTGCAGGCATCCGGTTATCACTTTGGTTCGCAATCGGTGGCGGCGCAGGGTACGGCGCATGCAAACGGCGCCGAGGCGGCCGATCCTTCGACCATTTTCTACAACCCGGCTGGGTTGGCCCGGCTCAAGGGCACTCAGGTGACCTCGGGGCTGACCATTTTGCTGCCGGACGGCGACTATGAGGACAAGGGAAGCCGCGATGTATTCGGCAATCCCGTCTCGGGTGATGCCGGCGAGTTCCTGCCCGATGCAGCCGCGGCGCCCAATTTCTACTTCTCCCGCCAGATCAACGATCAGGTGACGATCGGCCTGGGGATCTTCACCCCGTTCGGTGCCAGGCTCGATTACAAGGAGGACTGGGCCGGGCGCTACGGTATCCAGTCGGCGAGCCTGGAGACGGTGACCTTCAACCCGAGCATTTCCTACCGGTTCAACGAACACCACAGCATCGGCTTCGGTGTGTCGGCGCAATACATCAAATCGGTGCAGCGTGGCGCGGCGGATGTCAAAGGCGCTTCGCGGCAACTGGCTGGGCAGTTCGTCGATGCGAACTACGAGAGCACTCGTAACGCGGCGGATCCCATTCTGGGGCCAATCGTGGGAGGCATCGCCGGGGTGCCGGTACCGGAGGAAATCACTTCCTGCGGCGGCGTCGCGGATAGAGACGGCTTCGTCGACTGCGTTGCGAGCAACTTCGCTGACAACGTTGAGGGGGATGGCTACTTCCGGGTGAAGGGCGATGACTGGGGCTTTGGCTGGAATATCGGCTACATGTGGGAACCCACCGAGTCGACGCGATTTGGCGTGTCCTATCGTTCCAACATTCGCCACACCCTGGAGGGGGAAACCAAGTGGAGTTTTGCTGGCGTGCAGGGCAGTGTTCCCTCCCCGGATACCTCGCTCGAGGGTGGCTTCACCATTCCCATCGTCGACATCTATGTCCCTCCGACCGATGCCCTGCAGGAACTGTTCGACCAAGGTAACTGGGTCAATCCGGGCGATTTCGCTGCCACCCGCCTGCACCCCAACTCCAAGGCCAAGACCGCCATCGATACCCCGGAAATGCTCTCCTTCAGTGCCTTCCACCAGCTCAACGACAAGGTGGCATTGATGGCGGATCTGACCTTTACCCGCCACTCGCGGCTCGACGAAGTGCGCATCGGTATCGACCAGGTGGCCGGTTATCCCTACTTCAACGGCGTGACCGAGGGCGACCTGAGCGTCAAGCAGGACTGGAAGGATACCTACAAGATTTCCCTGGGCATGAACTACCAGTACAGCGACGACCTCTTGTTGCGCACCGGGGTGGCGTACGACAAGTCACCCGTCAACTCGACGCAGTTGCGCCATCCGGCGTTTCCCGATGCCGATCGCTACTGGCTGTCCTTCGGCGCCAACTACAAGGTGACCCGCGATACCTCGCTGGACTTCGCCTACAGCTATGTGCAGTTCTCCAGCGGCAAGATGGACTATCGTGATGGTTGCTCACCTGCTGGCTGGGTGCCAGGTGACGGCGGTCTGTATCAGGACAGCGGCGTGCGTTGCACCGGCAACGGCGGCAATTACACCGGGGAGTACAACACCCACATCCACTTCATCGGCCTGGCGTTGAACCATACCTTCTGATCCATCTGAGCGGCGAACGGGGGTGGTAGAATTCCGCCCCCGTTCGCAGTTGCTCCCGCCATGACCCATCCAGCCCCCCATGCCGTTGCTCGTTTGCGCGCAGAGCGCCTGGCGCGCAGCGTCAAACCCTTCATCGCCCGCGGCTCGCGCGCCGAGCGTTGCCCGCACTGTCGGGTGCAGCCGACGCATTGCCTGTGTGCCTGGCGCCCACAGGTCCAGGCCAATGCCGGCATGTGCCTGGTGATGCACGATATCGAGGCGCTGAAACCAAGCAATACCGGTTGGCTGATCGCCGACGTGGTGCCTGAAACCCATGCGTTCGGCTGGTCGCGCACCGCCGTCGAACCGGGGCTGCTGGAGCTGCTGGCCGAGCCGCAGTGGCAGCCTTATCTGGTCTTTCCCGGCGAATATGCAGAGCCGCAGCGCGTGATGGAGGAGGTGCGGCTCGCGCCCGGCAAGCGGCCCTTGTTCGTGCTGCTCGATGCGACCTGGACCGAGGCGCGCAAGATGTTTCGCAAGAGCCCCTATCTGGACGCGCTGCCGGTGCTCAGCCTGACGCCGGCGCAACTGTCGCGTTATCGCCTACGTCGCTCCACCCGAGGCGAGCACCTGTGCACCGCCGAAGTGGCTGCCATGTGTCTGGAACTGGCGGGCGACCTGCGCGCCGGCGAGGCACTGGACGATTATCTCGACGCTTTCAGCCAGCACTACCTGGCAGCCAAGCGCCGACTCCCGCTGGATCTCAACGACGCTCTGCACCAGCGCTTGCAGTCGTACCGCTGAGCTGGCTCGGCAAGGGCTTGGGCCACAACTGAGCCAGCAGCATGCCGCCGAACATCAGCGCGCAGCCCAGATAACCGCGCAGGGCCAGGACTTCGCCCAGCAGCAGGGCCCCGGCGATGGCGGCGAACACGGCCTCCAGCGAGAGAATGATTGCTGCGTGCGAGGCGATGGCGTGCTGCTGCGCCACCACCTGCAGGGTGAAGCCGACCGCTACGCCGAACAGGCCGCCATAGAGAACGGCGGGTGCAGCGCGGATGATGCCGTCCAGCGTCGCGGTTTCGAAGATCACCGCCAGCAGCAGGCTGATCACCGCGCAGGTGGCGAACTGAATGAAGGCCAGGCGCAGCGGGTCGTGGCGGCTGGCGAAGAAACCCACCAGCAACACGTGAATCCCCCAGACGAAGGCGCCGGCCAGTTGCAGCCAGTCGCCGGAGGCTACGCTGAAGCCTTCGCCGACGCTGAGCAGGAACATGCCGACCACTGCCAGGCTGGCGCCCAGCCAGATACCGGCGCTGCTGCGCTGGCCGATCAGCAAGCCGAGAATCGGTACCACGATCACGTACAGCCCGGTGATGAAGCCGGAGTTGGTCACCGTGGTGAACAGCAGGCCGACCTGCTGCAGGTTGATCCCCAGCGACAGCGCCAGGCCCATGATCACGCCGCCGATCAACAGGTTGCGATTCAGAGGGGCGACGGGGCGCTGCTGGCGACGTTGCAGCAAAGCCAGCACCGGCAACAGAACTAGGCAGGCGAGGGTGAAGCGCAGGCCGGTATAAAGGAAGGGGCCGATATTATCCATGCCCAGACGCTGGGCGACGAAGGCGCTGCCCCAGATCATCGCGGTAATCAGCATCAACAGGTCAGCGCGCAGGGCTTGGCTTCGCATCAGGGCGTCTCGGCAGGAAAGCTGCGCATCCTGCCGCAAAGCATTGAGCTTGACCACCCCGCCACAGCTCGGCATGCTGAGCGCCGCCGACGGTCCGAGTAGGGAGTCTGAGATGTGGATGAGCAGGCTTGAGCGGATCTCCAGGCGAAAAGCACTGCCATACTTACCTCAGTGCCACTCATAAAAAGAACAGGATCTGCCAATGGCCGCCTACGAAATCCTGATTGCCGATGACCACCCATTGTTTCGCAGTGCACTACAGCAGGCACTGACCCTGGGGCTGGGGCCTGAGGTGCGCCTGGTCGAGGCCGCCAGCATCGCCGAACTCGAAGGCCACCTGGCCACCAAGAATGATTGGGACCTGGTTCTGCTCGATCTCAACATGCCCGGCGCTTACGGCTTTTCCGGCCTCGTGTTGTTGCGCGGGCAGTATCCGCAGATCCCCGTGGTGATGATCTCCGCCCAGGAAGAGGCTTCCGTGGTCAACCGCTCCCGCGAATTCGGAGCGAGCGGTTTCATCCCCAAATCCAGCCCGCTGGAAACCCTGCAGCAAGCCGTGCGTCAGGTGCTCGACGGCGATACCTGGTGGCCACCGCTGGCTGAAGACAGTGCGCCAGTATCTGACGAAGCCAAAGCCGCCAGTGCCGGCCTCGCCAGCCTGACCCCGCAGCAGTTCCGCGTGCTGACCATGGTTTGCGAAGGCTTGCTGAACAAGCAGATCGCATACGAACTCAGCGTCTCCGAGGCGACGGTCAAGGCGCATGTCACCGCCATCTTCCGCAAGCTGGGTGTGCGTACCCGTACGCAGGCGGCGTTGCTATTGCAGCAGATGGAGTCGATCCCCGCGCAGTGAGAACCTGCCTACGATCTGCTGCGCGCCGGTCTGAGCGATCATTCTGTTAGGCCAAGCCGCTCAGACGATCGGCGGCAGCACGATCTGATCGCTGCGGCTGACACCGGCGGTCAGCGCACGACACTGCTCGAGAAATTCGCGCATCGCTGCCGTCTGGTACTTCTGCTTGTGCCAGATGAAGTAGAACTGCCGACGCAGGTCCAGCTCCGCAGTTTCCACGGGCATCAGGCTGCCGCGGCGAAACGCGTCGCGCAGTGCCAGACGTGAGATGCAGCCGATGCCCAGGCCGGATTCCACGGCGCGTTTGATCGCCTCGGTGTGCTCCAGCTCCAGACGAATGTTGAGGTTGCGCGGGTGATGACGCATGGCCTGATCGAAGGTCAGCCGTGTGCCCGAGCCCTGTTCACGCAGAATCCAGGCTTCATGCGTCAGCTCTTCCAGGCTGGCACTGCCGCGCTGGGCCAGTGGGTGTTGTGGCGCGCAGAACACCACCAGTTCGTCCTCGACCCAGGGCTGCACCTCGATGTCCGGGTGCTGGCAGTCGCCTTCGATCAAACCCAGATCCAGCTCGTAATGCGCGACCTGCTGCACCACATGGGCGGTGTTGTGCACCTGCAGTTTCACCCGGCATTCGGGGTGCTGCTGCATGAAGCTGCCGATCAGCAGGGTGGCCAGGTAGTTGCCCACGGTCAGGGTTGCCCCGACGTTCAGCGAGCCATATCCGCTCTTGCCGCCCAGCAGGCGTTCGATCTCGCGCGCCTGGTCGATCAGTGCCACCGCCTCGGGCAGCAATTGTCGGCCCAGCGCGTTGAGCGCCAGGCGCTTGCCGGCGCGATCGAACAGCTGGCAATCGGATTGGCGCTCCAGTTCGGTCAGCGAGGTACTGGTCGCCGACTGCGACAATGCGAGCGATTGCGCCGCGCGCGAGACGCTCTCATGCTGCGCCACGGCGACGAATACCTGAAGTTGTCTGAGGGTAAATCGCATATCGATATAACCGATAACCTATATCTTGATAATCCACTTAACAGATATTGTTGCCGCGAATAAAATGCCGCGCAATCGCGCCCTTGGCGCTGAAGTTCTTCGAGGAAGTCATCATGAGCAATATGAACGTCGAGCGCGTGCTCAGCGTCCACCACTGGAACGATACGCTGTTCAGCTTCAAATGCACCCGTGATCCGGGCCTGCGCTTCGAGAATGGTCAGTTCGTGATGATCGGCCTGCAGCAGGACAACGGTCGCCCGCTGATGCGTGCCTACTCCATCGCCAGCCCGAACTGGGAAGAGCATCTGGAGTTCTTCAGCATCAAGGTGCCGGACGGCCCGCTGACCTCGCAGCTGCAGCACCTGAAGGAAGGCGACGAGATCATCATCAGCAAGAAGCCCACCGGCACCCTGGTGCTCGATGACCTCAACCCCGGCAAGCATCTTTATCTGCTGTCCACCGGTACCGGCCTGGCGCCGTTCATGAGCGTGATCCAGGACCCGGAAACCTACGAGCGTTTCGAGAAGGTGATTCTGGTGCACGGCGTGCGTTACGTGAACGAAGTCGCCTACCGCGAGTTCATTACCGAACACCTGCCGCGCAACGAGTTCTTCGGCGATGCGCTCAAGGAAAAGCTGATCTACTACCCGACCGTGACCCGCGAGCCGTTCGAGAATCAGGGCCGCCTGACCGACCTGATGCGCAGCGGCAAGCTGTTCGCCGACATCGGCCTGCCGCCGATCAACCCGCAGGACGACCGCGCCATGATCTGCGGCAGCCCGAGCATGCTCGACGAGACCAGTGAAGTGCTCGACAGCTTCGGTCTGAAGATTTCCCCGCGTATGCGTGAGCCAGGGGACTACCTGATCGAGCGCGCCTTCGTCGAGAAATAAGCGCTGCGTTGAACGACAAAGCCGCCCCATGGGCGGCTTTGTCGTTCATGGTGCTTTTGTAGCCCGGATGCAATCCGGGGAGGCTGTATTGCAATCCCCCGGATTGCATCCGGGCTACGGGCTACACCTTTGCCTTACAGACGCTTGGCGTCGATGATCAGCACCGGCTCGCGCGGTACGTTCTGGTGCATGCCGCGGTTGCCGGTTGGCACCTGGGCGATCTTGTCCACCACGTCCATGCCACGGGTCACCTTGCCGAACACGGCGTAGCCGAAGTCACGCGAGCTGTGGTCGAGGAAGGCGTTGTCCTTGTGGTTGATGAAGAACTGGCTGGTGGCCGAGTCGCGTACCTGGGTACGCGCCATGGCCAGGGTGCCACGCACATTGTGCAGGCCGTTGTCGGCTTCGTTCTTGATCGGCGCGTCGGTGTCCTTCTGGCGCATGTCGGCATCGAAACCACCGCCCTGGATCATGAAGCCCGGAATCACCCGATGAAACTGGGTGCCGTTGTAGAAACCGCTGTCGACGTACTTGAGGAAGTTCTGCGTGCTGACCGGTGCCTTGTCGGCGGCCAGCTCCACTTCCACTTCACCCATGCTGGTGGTCAGCAGGACCTTGGGATTTTCTGCGGCCAGCAGGCTGGACGACAGCAGCAGAGCGCCAGTGGCGAGAACGAGTTGCTTGAGCATGATGGTCAGTTTTCCTTGTTGGCAGTCTCGCCGAGGAAGGCGAGCAGGGCGCTATTAAAGCGTTCAGGTTGATCCAGTGGTGTGGCGTGGCGCGAATTTTCGATCACCAGCAAGCGCGCGTTGGGCATTTCTGCCACGTATTCGCGCTTGCGTTCAACTGGCGTGTAGTCGCGGTCGGCGCTGATCACCAAGGTAGGACAGGTGATGCGCTGCAGCCGTTCCCGCACGCCCCAGCCGATGATGGCATCCAGGCTGGCGAGATAGGCGTGCTTGTCGTTCTGCGGCCAGCGTTCCTCGACCTTGCGCCGCAGCTCGGCCTGTTCCGGCTTGGGGAACAGCAGTTTGGCCAGCGCCTTGGCTATGGTCTCCAGGCTGAGCACGCGCGCGAGCGTCCAGCGCTTGGCGATTTCCAGCCAGTCACCCGGGCTTTTCGCCTTGACCTCGGGCCCGCTGTTGACGATGGTCAGGCTGCGCAGCAGCTCGGGGCGGTCGACACCGAGCTGAAAGCCGATCATGCCGCCCATGGAAATGCCCACCAGATGCACCGGTGGCAGTTGCAGGTATTCGATCAGCGCCGCCACGTCGTCGGCGAAGTCGGCGATGCGATAGGCGCCGCGTGGCTTGTCCGAGCGACCGTGGCCGCGCACGTCGAGTGCGATCACCCGATAGTGCTGGGCGAGCGCCGGGATCTGGTATTCCCAGTCGCGCGTGCTCGAGCCCAGGCCATGCACCAGCAGCAACGGCGCGCCGTGGCCGTAATCCTCGTAGTGCAGTTGACAGCCGTCGTTATCGAAGTAGGGCATGCAGGGACTCTCAGTGATTCGACTGCGGTGCAGCGAAGGCGACTTCCAGAGGCGCGGCGTCGAAGTTCTTGATCAGCTCGATGAGAATCTGGGTGGCCGGGCCGAGTACGCGCTCCTTGTTGCTGTAGAGAAAGAAGCGTGGCTTGCGGATGCCGCCCTGAACCAGCGGCAACGGTTTCAACAGGCCTTCCTGCAATTCCCGGGTGATCAGGTGGCGCGGCAGCCAGGCGAAGCCCAGGCCGCTGCTGACGAAGGTACGTGCAGTGGGCAGGCTGCCGACCGTCCAGCGTTGCTCCGCGCCCAGCCAGCCGGCATCGCGTGGTTGCAGGCGGCCGCTGTCTCGCGTGACCACCTGCATCTGGCCTTCCAGGTCCTGAAAGCTCAGTTCGCGCTGCAGCCGGTGTAGCGGATGCTCCGGGTTGGCGACGGCGACGAACTCCACTTCGCCCAGCTCGATCCCCAGATGGCCGGTGATGTTCAGTGCACTGATGGCCAGGTCGGCGGTACCTTCGAGCAGCACTTCCTCGACCCCGGACAGCACTTCCTCGCGCAGGCGTACGCGACAGCCGCGGCTTTGCGGCATGAAGGCGGTCAGAGCGCGGACGAGATTGGCGGTGGGGTAGGCTGCGTCCACCACCAGGCGTACTTCGGCTTCCCAACCCTGTTCCATGTGGTGCGCGAGGTCTTCCAGCTGGCTGGCCTGCTTGACCAATTGCCGCGAACGGCGCAGCAACACGTCTCCGGCCTCGGTGAGCACGGCCTTGCGCCCGTCGATGCGCAGCAGTGGCACACCGAGCTGTTCCTGCATACGTGCCACGGTATAGCTGACCGAGGACTGCGAGCGGTGCAGCACTTCGGCCGCCTGGGCGAAGCCGCCCTGATCCACCACGGCTTGCAGCGTGCGCCATTGATCCAGGGTTACGCGAGGAGCTTTCATCACATCATCCTGCTGATTCGGCCTGTTACACTGGTTCTCCCATGTTGGAGAGCACCGATGAAAAAAATAATCTGCTTGCTGTTCGCCTTCCTGCCGCTGGCCGCCCACGCCTATCCCATCGAAGTGGAGAAGCAGCTCAACGGCGCCGAGGTCTCGGCCACTACCCAGGAAATTGACCACAACATGGCGGCGTTGATGCTCTACAACTACGGGCAGAGCGAGGCCGAGTGCAGTGCAGTGTTCCGCAACGGCCCCGAGGCGCCGCGCACGCGTCGCACCGTGCTGGCTCCGGGTGCCAATAACAACATGACGGTCAAATTCACCAGGAGTGTTATCCGTCTGCGCATCAGCCTGACCTGCGGCCTGAAGTGATAAAAGCCTAGATGCACCTTGTGAATAAATCAAATTAGTCGATATATGTAAGCAGGTATTTACGCTTTTTAATCGAATTTAGCTTCTCTACTCTGTGCTCCATCGACTCTCAACCCACTCGATGGAGCCTCAGACATGTCCCGTGTTCTCGTAATCGAAAGCAGCGCCCGCCAGCAAGGTTCGGTTTCTCGCGAGCTGACTCAGCAGTTCATGGCCAACTGGCAGGCGGCGCATCCCGCTGACCAGATTCAGGTGCGCGACCTGGCGCTCGAGCCGGTGCCGCACCTCGATGCCACGCTGCTGGGTGGCTGGATGACCCCGAGCGAACAGCAGAGCGAGGCGGAAAAAGCCGCGCTGGCGCGTTCCAATCAGTTGACCGATGAACTGCTGGCGGCCGACGTGCTGGTGTTGGCTGCGCCCATGTACAACTTCGCCATTCCGAGCACGCTCAAGGCCTGGCTGGACCATGTACTGCGTGCCGGCGTTACCTTCAAATACACCGAAACCGGCCCGCAGGGCCTGCTGACCGGCAAGCGCGCTTTCGTGCTGACCGCTCGCGGCGGTATCTACGCCGGCAGCGGCCTGGATCATCAGGAACCCTATCTGCGTCAGGCGCTGGCCTTCATCGGTATCCACGACGTGCAGTTCATCCACGCCGAAGGCCTGAACATGGGGGCCGAGTTCAGCGAGAAAGGCCTGGCCCAGGCCAAGGCCAAGCTGGCTGAAGTGGCTTGATACCGATCCTCCTATCCTGAGTGCCCGTGCGCGGGCGCGCTATGCCGGTCGCCTCGCGTGAAGTGGCCGGTTTTTTTATTTGGCCGGCAAGCAGTCGCCAAAGCACGGATTGTCCGCCGCAGGGGAACGCGCTAAGGTCGCCGCCTTCCTTTGGAGGTGGCTGTGCGATATCTGCTGATAGTGACTGTGCTGTGGGCTTTTTCCTTCAGCCTGATCGGTGAGTACCTGGCTGGTCGAGTCGACAGCTACTTCGCGGTGCTGACGCGCATCGTCATCGCCGGCCTGCTGTTCGTACCGCTGACCCGCTGGCGCGGTCATGCGCCAGCCTTCGTGCGCGGCATGCTGCTGATCGGCGCGCTGCAGTTCGGCATCACCTACGTCTGCCTGTACCTAAGTTTCTCGGTGCTCACGGTGCCGGAGGTGCTGCTGTTCACCATCCTCACGCCGCTGCACGTGACGCTGATCGAGGATGCGCTGAACCGCAGGTTCAACCCCTGGGCACTGCTGGCTGCGCTGGTGGCGGTGTTGGGCGCGGGGATCATCCGCTACGACGGTATCAGCAGCGGCTTTCTGCTCGGCTTCCTGCTGCTGCAGGTGGCCAATTTCACCTTCGCCGCCGGGCAGGTGCTGTACAAGCACCTGCTGCTCAAACACCCCTCCACCGAGCCGCAATACAAGCGTTTCGGTTTCTTCTATTTGGGCGCGCTGCTGATCGCGCTGCCGGCCTTTCTGCTGCTGGGCAATGGCGAGCGCATGCCGAGTACGGCACTGCAATGGGGCGTGCTGGTCTGGCTCGGCGTGGTGGCGTCCGGCCTGGGTTTGTATTGGTGGAACAAGGGCGCCAGTCTGGTCGATGGCGGCACGCTGGCAGTGATGAACAACGCGCTGGTACCGGCCGGTCTGCTGGTCAATCTGCTGATCTGGAATCACGACGCCGATCTGCTGCGCCTGGCGTTGGGTGGCGCGGTGATCGCCGCCTCGCTGCCGTTGGTCAATCTGGGTCGTAAACAGCGTACGCCTGCCGAGGTGCACTGATGCAACTGTCCGGACGTGGCGTTGCGCTGTCGATTGCCGCCTCGATGCTGTTCGCCCTGCTGCCGGGCTATGTGCAGTGGCTGACCCCGCTCGATGGCGTGCAGATCTTCGCGCAGCGCGTGCTCTGGTCGATTCCTCTGGTTCTGTTGCTGGTGGTGTTGGCGCGGCAGACCGCCTCGCTGCGCGAGACTTTTGCTCGCCTGCGCCGTGAGCCGCTGTTGCTGGCCGCCTGCCCACTGGCAGCTGCGCTGATTGGTGTGCAATGGGGGCTGTTTCTCTGGGCGCCGTTGGCAGGGCACATGCTGGAAGTATCGATGGGCTACTTCCTGCTGCCGTTGGCCATGGTGCTGACCGGGCGAGTGTTCTACGGCGAGCGCCTGCGCCTGCTGCAACAACTGGCGGTGGCCTGCGCCATGCTTGGGGTGCTGCACGAGCTCTGGCGTACTCAGGCGTTCTCCTGGCTGACGCTGGTCACCGCGCTGGGCTATCCGCCTTACTTCATGCTGCGCCGCTGGATGCGCCTGGATGCTCTGTCCGGCTTCGTGTTGGAGATGCTGATGCTGGCGCCGTTGGCCATCTGGCTGATCGTCGCTTACGGCCCCGTCGGCGCATTCACCGATCGCCCGCTACTGTGGTTGCTGGTGCCGGTGATGGCCCTGATCGGCACGCTGGCGTTTGCCGCTTACATGGCGTCCAGCCGGCTGCTGCCGCTGGGGTTGTTCGGCATTCTCAGCTATGTCGAGCCGGTGCTGCTGTTCGCCGTGGCCCTGCTGGTGCTGGGCGAGCGTTTCGATGCCGGGCAATGGCTGACCTACCTGCCGATCTGGGCGGCAGTGCTGCTGGTCGGTTGGGACAGCGCGCGGCTGCTGCACAAGCAACAGCGCGAGAACATCAGGCGGCGCTGATGCGCGTGGTGGGGATTTGCGTTGCTGCGCTGGCCTGCTTCTGCACCTGGTAGTGCACCTGCAGGGTGCCACTGTTGAACCGGCGCTGATCGGTCAGGGTCAGACTGCGCTCCATACCGGTCGCCAGGAGCGGTACACCGGCACCCAGCAGGTGTGGCACCAGATTGATCACCACTTCGTCGATCAGCCCGGCTGTGTAGCAATTGCCTGCCAGCAGGCTGCCGCCGACCAGCCAGATGCGTTGAAAACCTGCTTCATTCAGGGCCGCCACCGCCTGAGCTGGCGTGCAATGGGTCAGCTGAATTTCGTCCGTTGCTCGTGGCAGGGCCAGGCGTGTCAACACCACGCAGGGCTTGCCGGGGTAGGGCCAGGGGCCGCCACGCTGCAGTAGCGCTTCGTAGGTGACCCGACCCATCAGCAGGGCATCGATGCCCGAATAGAAGTACTGGAAGTTGTACTCCTCGTCGGCCTGACGCAACGCGTCGAACCAGTCGAGACGGCCATCGGGACGCGCGATGTAGCCATCGAGGCTGGATGTGACGTGATAGATCAGGGACGGGTTCATCATGCACCTTCGGCGGGCTATCTGAGCGTTGGAGTGGGGGCGCTGAAACAAGTTCGTCGCGCGCCGTACCGCTTGTCGGCAGGCTCTCAGTCCAGAACGTTGCGCAGGATCTCGTAGACGATGCCCGTCGCGATGGCAACCAGCACCACGTCGCGGCCGATCTGCTTCCATTCGTAGCCCTCGTAGTGGGGCAGGCGCGATACCAGGCGACTGTCGAAGTTCTTGGCGATGCCGGGGGGCAGCGGCTTGCCGCGTGCGAGGTTCTTGGCGATGCCCGGCGGCAGGGAGGAGGTGGGGCCGATCAGTTGGCGATTCTCGCCAAGGATGATGCGCACCTTGCCGATGTCCACGCTCGGGCCACGCAGGTCGATTTGCACGCCACCATCATGCTGATGGCCTGGCTTGCCTTTGCCGGGCGGTGGGCTGGCCAGCACTGGTGAGGCTGCCAGCAGGAGGCACAGGCCGATGCTGAGGGTTGCCTGGGGTTTGGTGAGCATGGCTCGCACTCCTTGGTCAGTGATGCCTATTGGATATCGGACGAGCCGTCTCGGTTCCTCCGCGCCACAGCCGGATGGCCCCCGAAGGCGGCCGTCCGTCGGCACGCGAATGTACGGCGCGTGCAAAGAAACTCGGCCGCGGCGCCGGAAACCGTTAGGCTATGCACCGTTTTGTCGATTTTTCGAGGTAGTGCCCCGTGTTTGCCCAATTCGCCCTGCATGAACGCCTGCTCAAAGCCGTGGCCGAGCTTAACTTCGTCGAGCCCACGCCAGTGCAGACGGCAGCGATTCCGCCTGCATTGGAGGGCAAGGACCTGCGGGTGATCGCCCAGACCGGCAGTGGCAAGACCGCCGCCTTCGTCCTGCCGCTGCTCAATCGCCTGCTTGGTGACGGCAACTCCAGGCAGCGCCTGAGCATTCGCGCGCTGATCCTGCTGCCGACCCGCGAGCTGGCACAGCAGACGCTCAAGGAAGTCGAGCGCTTCGCCCAGTTCACCTTCCTCAAGGCGGGCCTGGTCACCGGCGGCGAGGACTTCAAGGTGCAGGCGGCGATGATGCGCAAGATCGACATCCTCATCGGCACGCCGGGGCGCCTGATCGAGCATGCCAATGCCGGCAACCTGCCGCTCGATGAAGTCGAGATGCTGGTGTTCGATGAGGCCGACCGCATGCTCGACATGGGCTTCGCCGAAGACGCCCAGCGCCTGGCCGAGGCCTGCGGCCCGCACCAGACCCTGCTGTTCTCCGCCACCACCGGTGGCAACGGCCTGCGCGAAATGGTCGCCAAGGTGCTCAAGGACCCGCAGCACCTGATGCTCAACAGCGTCAGCCAACTGAACGAGGGTACCCGTCAGCAGATCATCACGGCCGACCACAACCACCACAAGGAACTGTTGGTCGACTGGCTGCTGGCCAACGAGAGCTACGACAAGGCCATCGTCTTCACCAACACCCGGGTGCAGGCCGACCGCCTTTACGGCAAGCTGGTCGCTGCCGGGGTCAAGGCCTTCGTGCTGCACGGCGAGAAGGATCAGAAAGACCGCAAGCTGGCCATCGAGCGCCTGCGTCAGGGCGCCGTTCGCGTGCTGGTCGCCACCGACGTGGCGGCGCGTGGCCTGGATGTCGAAGGTCTGGATCTGGTGATCAACTTCGACATGCCGCGCTCCGGCGATGAGTACGTGCACCGCATCGGGCGGACAGGCCGCGCCGGTGGTGAAGGCCTGGCGGTGTCGCTGATCTGCCACACCGACTGGAACCTCATGTCGAGCATCGAGCGCTACCTCAAGCAGCGTTTCGAGCGCCGCACCATCAAGGAGCTGAAAGGCACCTACCAGGGGCCGAAGAATCTCAAGGCGTCCGGCAAGGCCGCAGGCAGCAAGAAGAAAAAGACCGAGAAGAAGGACCCGAAGAAGGCCGCTGCGCCCAAGCGCAAGACCGGCCCGCGGCCGGCTGGCAAACCCTCGGCTCTGGTCAGCGCCGACGGTAGCGCGCCGCTCAAGCGCAAGAAGCCGGCTGCGGAGTAAAGGCGTAGGGTGGACGACGCTTCATCCGTCCACCGCTGGCGCGATCGCGATGGTGGATGAAAAGAGCGTCATCCACCCAACGGCTTATTCGATGCCAACGAAACCACCGGTCTGATGCTGCCACAGGCGCGCATACAGGCCGCCGTGGGCGATCAGCTCGGCGTGGGTACCGGTTTCGATGACCTGGCCCTTGTCGATCACCACCAGGCGATCCATGCGTGCGATGGTCGACAGGCGGTGGGCGATGGCGATTACCGTCTTGCCTTCCATCAGGCTGTCCAGGCTTTCCTGAATGGCCGCTTCGACTTCCGAATCCAGTGCCGAGGTGGCTTCGTCCAGCACCAGGATCGGCGCGTCCTTTAGCAGCACGCGGGCGATGGCGATACGCTGACGCTGACCGCCGGACAGCTTCACGCCGCGCTCACCGACCTGGGCATCCATGCCGCGACCGCCCTGACTGTCATCGAGGGTGGGAATGAACGCATCGGCGCGCGCCTTGCGTACCGCTTCCCAGAGATCCTCGTCGCTGGCGCCGGGTTTGCCGTAGCGCAGGTTGTCGCGGATCGAACGGTGCAGCAGGGCGGTGTCCTGGGTTACCACGCCGATGTTGGCGCGCAGGCTCTCCTGGGTCACCGTGGCGATGTCCTGATCGTCGATCAGGATGCGGCCGCTCTCCAGGTCGTAGAGGCGCAGCAGCAGGTTGACCAGGGTAGACTTGCCGGCACCTGAGGGGCCGACCAGGCCAATCTTCTCGCCGGGACGAATATCGATGCTGAGGCCGGCGATCACGCCGCCGCGCTTGCCATAGTGAAAGTGGATGTCCTCGAAACGCACGCCGCCCTGCGTCACCTGCAGTGGCTTGGCATCCGGGTGGTCGAGCACCTGGCGTGGCTGAACGATGCTCTGCATGCCGTCCTGCACGGTGCCGACATTCTCGAAGATGCCGTTGACCACCCACATGATCCACTCGGCCATGTTGTTGATGCGAATCACCAGCCCGAGGGACAGGGCGATGGCGCCGGTGGTGATCAGTGATTGGCTCCACAGCCACAGGGCCAGGGCGCCGGTGCCGACGATCAGCACGCCGTTCAGGCAGGTGATGAGAAAATCCAGCGCGGTGATGGTGCGCGACTGCAGGCGGAACTTGTCCAGCAGGTCCTGCATGGCTTCGCGGGCGTAGCCTTCTTCTTCCTGCGAATGGGCGAACAGCTTGAGTGTGGCGATGTTGCTGTAGCCGTCCACCACACGGCCCATGACCTTGGAGCGCGCCGAGGAGGCCGCGGCCGAACGTGCCTTGATGCGTGGCACGAAGTACCACAGCGCCGCGCTGTAGCCGACGATCCACAGGGCTAGCGGTAGCACCAGGCGCAGATCGGCGGCGGCGAACAGATACAGCGCGCTGCCGGCATAGACCAGCACATGCCACAACGCGTCGATCACCTGCATGGCCGAGTCGCGCAGCGACGGGCCGGTCTGCATCACGCGCTGGGCAACGCGGCCGGCGAAGTCGTTCTGGAAGAAGCTCAGGCTCTGCTTGAGCACGTAGCGGTGGTTCTGCCAGCGGATCAGGTTGGTCAGGCCGGGATTGACCGCCTGATGCGTGAGCAGGTTGTGCAGGCCGAACACCACGGGACGGATGACCAGCGCCACCAGCAGCATCCACAGCAGTTCGCTCTGGTGCTCGCTGAAGAAGCTGCTCGCGTCCGTGCTGGCCTGGGCCATGTCGATCAACTGGCCGAGGAAGCTGAACAGCGCCACCTCGATCAGCGCTGCCAGGAAGCCGATGATCAGTACGGCCAGCATCAGCGGCCACACCTGTTTCAGGTAGTGGCCGTAGAAGCGCAGCATGCCGGTTGGCGGGGCGACGTCCGGGCTGGGTTTGAAGACGTCGATCAGGGATTCGAAGCGGCGAAACAGCATTGCAGGCGTCCTGCCCAGATGAATGGACGCTGATAGTACCGCTGTTAGTGCGAGCGAGTCTCAGTCAAAAGCGGTTTCCGCAACTCACTGGCCCAGGCCAGCAGGGGAACCTCCAGCCCGGGTTGCCAGATGCGCTTGAACAGCAGGGCCAGGTGTTCGACTTCGCCACGTTCGAAAGGCAGACGATCGATGCGCTGGTGCACCTGCCACTGGCCATCGTGCAACTGGGCGAAGTCGAAGCGGAAAGGATGAAAACCGGTCATGCCCAGGCGCAGATCGGTGACGATCAGGCGATCACCGACCTGGTCGTAACGCAGCACACCGCCAGTGAACCACTCAAGCCGCTGATGCATGGGCGAGTCCGCCAGCGGGCCGCGCAGGTGAGTGCCACGCAGCAGGCGCTGCAGTTGCGGCGGCTCGTCATCGAACCAGCCGACCAGGGCTTCGTGATAGTCCTCGCCATCGAGCACGATGACCCGCCACAGCAGGGTATTGAACGGCGTTGGCGTGATGAACAGCTGTTCGGCCTGGATGCCCTGGCGGGCCAACTCACGCTCCACGCGCTGTTCGGCCATGAACTTGCCGGCCAGGCTGAAGCCGATGTATAGCGTCGACACGGCCAGCGCAACGGCGGGTACGCGCCAACTCTGCTCGCGCAGCCCGGTGAACAGGCTGATCACCACGGCGGCGATCAGTGGCACTGTGTACAGCGGGTCGATGATGAACAGGCTGGACCAGGCCGTGGGCGTCGGCATCAGCGGCCAGAACAGCTGGGTGCCGTAGCTGGTGAAGGCGTCCAGCAAGGGATGGGTGATCAGCACCAGCCATAGCGTCAACAACAGGCGGTTGGTTGAGTAGCCCGGATGTCGGCGAAAGCGCCTGATCAGCCAGGTCAGTAGCAGGGCGAAACCGCTGAGAACGAACAGCGAATGGCTGAAGCCGCGGTGGTAGGTCATGTTGGCCACGGCATCGCCGTAGTCCATGATCACGTCCAGGTCGGGAAGGGTGGCGAGCGCGGCGCCATATAGCAGGGCTTTGCGCCCCTGCCAGCGGCCGAGTAGCGCGCCCTGGATGCTGGCGCCAAGTACCGCCTGGGTTATGGAGTCCATCGAATGCTTCCGGGAAACGACAGGCCGTTACGTTAGCCGAGGCGCCCGGCAAATGCCGTAGGGAAATTTCAAGCAAAGATTACAGCTGCGGCAGGTATCCTGATGACCATGAGCCTCAAGAAATTCTGCCCATGCTGATCGTCTCCAACAGTGTTCATATTCCCGATGAGGAAATCGAGCTGACCGCCATCCGTGCCCAGGGCGCAGGCGGGCAGAACGTCAACAAGGTGTCCAGCGCCGTGCATCTGCGCTTCGACAGCCAGGCCTCGTCCTTGCCGCCGTTCTATAAGGAGCGCCTGCTGGCGCTCGCCGACAGCCGCATCACGGCCGGCGGTGTGGTGATTATCAAGGCGCAGCAGTACCGTACCCAGGAGCAGAATCGCGCCGACGCCCTCGAACGTCTTGCCGAGTTGATCCGCAGTGCTGGCAAGGTGGAAAAGAAACGCCGCCCGACCAAGCCGACCCTCGGCTCGAAAAAGCGTCGCCTTGATGGCAAGAGCAAGCGTGGGGCGATCAAGGCGGGGCGGGGCAAGGTGGATTTCTAGCCGCGAGCCGCCAGGTACGCCTGATAGTCGGGAATGCGGTACTCGTGCTGTTGCTCCAGCAGGCTGCTGCTGAGCATGTAGTCGGCGCTGCTCTCGTTGCACGCTACCGGGATGTTCCACGCCGCTGCCACACGCAGCAGTGCCTTGATATCCGGGTCGTGTGGCTGTGGCTCGAAGGGGTCCCAGAAGAACACCAGCATGTCCACGCGCTGTTCGGCGATGCGTGCGCCGAGCTGCTGGTCGCCGCCCAGCGGGCCGCTGATCATGCTTTCCACCGGCAGCTGCAGGCGTCTGCTCAGCAGCAGGCCGGTGGTGCCGGTGGCCAGCAGCTCGTGACGCGCCAGCTTGTCGCGCTGGCGCTCGCACCACTCGAGCAGAAAACCCTTGCAGTGGTCGTGGGCCACCAGGGCGATGCGCTTGCGCGCCGGCAGGCTGGCGCTGGTGAAGGCGATACGGCTCATCAAGGCTCCTCGTTTCAGCCCAGGCGGGCCAGGGTCAGGCAGTTGTCCAGCATGCGGTTGGAGAAGCCCCATTCATTGTCATACCAGGCCATCACCTTGAGCAGCTTGCCGCTCACCTTGGTGTGGTTGGCATCGAAGATCGACGACAGCGGGTTGTGGTTGAAGTCGCAGGACACCAGTGGCAGCGAGTTGTAACCGAGAACCGGGGATCGCTCGCTGGCGGCCTTGAGCAGGGCGTTGACTTCCTCGGCAGTGGTTTCGCGCTTGACCTGCACGGTCAGATCGACCAGCGACACGTTGATCACCGGCACCCGCACGGCCATGCCGGTAAGCTTGCCGGCCAGCTCCGGCAGTACCAGGCCGACCGCTTCGGCGGCGCCGGTTTTGGTCGGGATCATCGATTGGGTGGCCGAGCGCGCGCGGTACAGGTCGCTGTGGTACACATCGGACAGGTTCTGGTCGTTGGTGTAGGCGTGGATGGTGGTCATCAGGCCTTGCTCGATGCCCAATTCGCGTTGCAGCACCTGGGCCACCGGGGCCAGGCAGTTGGTGGTGCAGGAGGCGTTGGAGATGATCTGCATGTCCGGCGTCAGCACCTGTTCGTTGACGCCATACACCACCGTGGCGTCAGCGCCCTTGGCGGGTGCGGAGATCAGGACCTTGCGCGCGCCGGCTGCAAGATGTGCGGCGGCCTTGTCGCGTTCGGTGAACAGCCCGGTGCATTCGAGCACCACATCGACCTGATGGGTTTTCCAGGGCAGCTCGGCCGGGTTGCGAATGGCGCTGACGGCGATGCGATCGCCCTTGATCCACAGGCTTTCGTCGTCGACCTTCACTTCTTCGGGGAAATGGCCGTGGACGCTGTCATATTGCAGGAGGTGCGCGTTGATGGTGCTGTCGCCCAGATCGTTGATCGCCACGACCTGCAGGTGCTGGCGATAATTCTGGGTATAGAGTGCGCGTAGCACGTTGCGGCCGATGCGGCCGAAGCCATTGATGGCGATGCGTAGTGTCATGGTGAGGGTCTCGTCAATTTGTTGTTGTAATTACAAGATTATCCCCATTGCTATGGAAATCAAGCCCATTGAGTGGCAGTATTTTGTTGTAAATACAAATAAGCGCTAGTCGCTAGCCTGGAGATTCCCCATGCATCCCCGCGTTGTTGAAGTGACCGAACGTCTTGTCCAGCGCAGCCGCGCCACGCGCCAGCGCTACCTGGAGATGATCCGTGCCGCCGCCAGTGAAGGCCCACAGCGGGGCAAGCTGCAATGCGCCAACTTCGCCCATGGTGTTGCTGGCTGCAGCGGTCACGACAAGCAGACCCTGCGCCTGATGGATGCGGCCAACGTGGCCATCGTGTCTGCCTACAACGACATGTTGTCGGCGCATCAGCCTTACGAGACCTTTCCCGAGCAGATCAAGCAGGCGTTGCGCGAACGCGGGTCGGTTGGGCAGTTCGCTGGTGGCGTGCCGGCCATGTGTGACGGTGTCACACAGGGCGAACCGGGCATGGAGCTGGGCATTGCCAGCCGCGAGGTGATCGCCATGTCCACCGCCGTGGCGCTGTCACACAACATGTTCGATGCCGCGCTGTACCTGGGTGTTTGTGACAAGATCGTGCCGGGCCTGGTGATGGGCGCGTTGCGCTTCGGCCATCTGCCATCGCTGTTCGTGCCGGCCGGGCCGATGACGTCGGGGCTGTCCAACAAGGAAAAAGCCGACGTGCGTCAGCGCTACGCCGAGGGCAAGGCGACCCGCGACGAGCTGCTGGCGGCGGAAATGGCCGCTTACCACGGGCCTGGCACCTGTACCTTCTACGGCACTGCCAATACCAATCAGTTGCTGATGGAAGTGATGGGCCTGCACCTGCCGGGCGCCTCCTTTATCAATCCCGGCACGCCGCTGCGCGAGGCGCTGACCCGTGAGGCCGCGCAGCAGGTCACCCGCCTGACCAGGCAAAGCGGGAATTTCATGCCCATCGGCGAGATCGTCGATGAGCGCTGCCTGGTCAATTCCATCGTCGCCCTGCACGCCACTGGCGGCTCGACCAACCATACCCTGCACATGCCGGCCATCGCCCGCGCTGCCGGCATCCTGCTGACCTGGCAGGACATGGCCGATCTGTCCGAGGTGGTGCCGACCCTGGCCCACGTCTATCCCAACGGCAAGGCCGACATCAATCACTTCCAGGCCGCCGGTGGCATGGCCTTCCTCATTCGCGAGCTGCTCGAGGCCGGGCTGCTGCACGAGGAGGTCAATACCGTGGCCGGCCGCGGCCTGTCGCGCTACACCCGCGAGCCCTTCCTCGAGGGCGGCAAGCTGGTCTGGCGCGACGGCCCCACCGCGAGCCTGGAGGAGAGCGTGCTGCGCCCGGTGGCGCGGCCGTTCTCGGCCGAAGGCGGTTTGCGCCTGATGCAGGGCAATCTGGGGCGCGGGGTGATGAAGGTGTCCGCGGTGGCGCCGGAACATCAGGTGGTGGAAGCGCCTGCGCTGGTGTTCGAGGATCAGCTGGAGCTGGTCGAGGCGTTCAAGGCCGGCAAGCTGGAGCGCGATTTCGTCGCCGTGGTGCGTTTCCAGGGGCCGCGCAGCAACGGCATGCCCGAGCTGCATAAGATGACCCCTTATCTGGGCGTGCTGCAGGATCGCGGCTTCAAGGTGGCACTGGTCACTGACGGGCGCATGTCCGGCGCCTCGGGCAAGATCCCGGCGGCTATCCATGTCTGTCCCGAGGCCTTCGACGGCGGCCCGCTGGCGCGGGTGCGCGACGGCGATCTGCTACGCGTCGATGGGCAGAGCGGCGAGTTGCTGCTGCTTGGCGACGAGGTCGAGTTCGCCTCGCGCGAGCTGGCGCCGACGCCGCCACCGGCCAGCGGTTGTGGCCGCGAGCTGTTCGCCTTCATGCGTCACAACTTCAGCACGGCGGAGCAGGGCGCCAGTGCCTTTACCGAGAGCCTCGAATCGCTGGTATGAAGGGTAGGGTGGACAACGCGAAGCTTGTCCACCTCCTGTCCGAATGGTGGATGAACAAAGCGTCAGCTGCGCGCCCCGATCCACCCTACGGATCATCAGATACCCTGCGGTATCTCTTCGCCGCCCAGTGCGGTGAACAGCTCCGGCAGGAATTCCACCAGGGTCATCATCATCAGGATGAAGCTCGCGTCCTGTTGAGCCAGGGCGTCGTCGCCGCCGTCCTGTTCGGCCTGCTCCTGCAGCACGTCTTCGAAGCGCAGGCGCTTGATGGTCAGCTTGTCGTCGAGCACGAAGGACAGCTTGTCCTGCCAGGCCAGCGACAGTTGAGTAACCTGTTTGCCGGTGGACAGGTGCAGCTGGATTTCCTCACTGGTCAGGTCCTGGCGCTTGCAGCGCACCACGCCGCCATCCTCATGGGTGTCACGCAGCTCGCACTCGTCGAGGACGAAGAAGCCTTCGGCAGCACTTTGGTTCTTCAGCCAGTCGGTGAGGGTGGCGGTCGGCGCGATCTTCACCGACAGCGGGCGCACCGGCAGCGAGCCAATGGCTTCACGCAGGGTTGAGAGCAGGTCCTCGGCTTTCTTGGCGCTGGCGCTGTCGACCAGGATCAGGCCCTGCTTCGGCGCGATGGCGGCGAAGGTGCCGGATTTGCGGATGAAGGCGCGCGGCAGGAAGGCCTGGACGATCTCGTCCTTGATCTGGTCGCGCTCCTTCTTGTAGACCTTGCGCATCTGGGTGTTTTCGATCTCGTCGACCTTTTCCTTCAGTGCGTCGCGCACCACCGAACCGGGCAGGATGCGCTCTTCCTTGCGTGCGCCAATCAGCAGAAAGTCGCCGCTGACGTGCACCAGCGGCGCATCGGCGTCCTTGCCGAAGGGGGCGGTGAAACCATAGGTGGTCAGTTCCTGGCTGGCGCAGGGACGGGCCGGTTTGCTGGCCAGTGCGGTCTCCAGCGCTTCGGCGTCGAAGGGGATGTCCTGAGTGAGGCGGTAGACCAGCAGGTTACGAAACCACATGAGCGGGTGACTCTCCATTGATGATGTAAGTCGCGGGGTGCGCCATCGATGGGCTTTTCCGTTGTGGAAAGCCGACGCGCAGCGACGGATGAAGTGACGGGCGAGCAACGGGAAGCTGATCGGTCCGCCGGCACAGAGCGCGCATTATTCTCCGCTGGCGTGCTCAGGCCAACCCTGACAACGAACCGTTGAGGAAATTCGCCGGTGTCGCCTAAGTTCTTGCTACTGCGATAAATTTTTTTGTGAAGAGGGCTTGCCAAGGTCTGCATCGCTCTCTAGAATGCGCCCCACTTCGAGAGCGAATGGGTGGTTAGCTCAGCCGGGAGAGCATCTGCCTTACAAGCAGAGGGTCGGCGGTTCGATCCCGTCACCACCCACCAATCTCGCAGTTACGCGCAGCGGTAGTTCAGTCGGTTAGAATACCGGCCTGTCACGCCGGGGGTCGCGGGTTCGAGTCCCGTCCGCTGCGCCATTCTTCTCCTCGCTTCATCCCCTCCTGTGACACCTCTTCGGTTTCCACCGAAATCTCAGAAAAAATCCTTTGTTTGCTTGAACTTATGCGCATTGCTCGGCTCCTATGCCGTAGCCAGTGATCGTGGCAGGCTGCTAAGCTCGCGCTTTCACACGACGGCCTTCGGGCGCATCTACAAGGAACAAGCATGAAACAGCATCGTTTGGCGGCGGCAGTTGCCCTGGTGGGCCTGGTGCTTGCCGGTTGCGATTCGCAAACCAGCGAAGTCGAACTCAAGAGCCCGGCGCAGAAGGCTTCCTACGGCATCGGTCTGAACATGGGGCGCAGCCTGTCCGAAGAGGGCATGGACGATCTGGATTCCAAGGCCGTCGCTCAGGGTATCGAGGACGCGCTGGCGAAGAAGGAGCCGCGCATCAAGGACGAAGACATGATCGAGGCCTTCTCCTTCCTGCAGAACCGTGCCGAAGAGCGCATGGCTGCGCTGAACAAGGAAGCGGCCGAGGCTGGCAAGAAGTTCCTTGAAGAGAACGGCAAGCGCGAAGGCGTGGTTACCACCGAATCCGGTCTGCAGTACGAAGTGGTGAAGAAGACCGACGGTGCGCAACCCAAGGAAACCGACGTGGTGACCGTTCACTACGAAGGCAAGCTGACCGACGGTAGCGTGTTCGACAGCTCCGTGGCACGCGGCAGCCCAATCGATCTGCCGGTTGGCGGCGTGATTCCGGGTTGGGTCGAAGGTCTGCAGCTGATGCACGTAGGCGAGAAGTACAAGCTGTACATCCCCAGCGAGCTGGCTTATGGCGAGCAGAGCCCGTCCCCGGCGATTCCGCCCAATTCGGTACTGGTGTTCGATCTGGAGCTGATCGGCATCAAGGATCAGGCTGCCGAGCCGACCGAAGAGTAACACCTGGTACTTGCGTACGACGCCCCGTCTTGACGGGGCGTTGTCGTTTTTGAGGGTTGAAAAAAGCTGTGCAGGGTATGCAGTGTTACGCTTATGCACATTCTGGGAAGCATTCCTAACAACACCTCGCTACAGCTGGGTTGCGTTCGTGTCAATCAGCAACTTGTTGATTTTTATGGATTTTATATGCTGTATAAAAAATATCCGATCTGAGTCGAGGCCCCATGGCTCGGGGCTTTGATAAGCTTGTCGAAAGAATTTGCACAGATTTATCCACAGCTTCGGTGGATAAGCGAGGCAAGCCCAGAAAGTGCCTGGCTTGCCGAGGAGGCCGTATGAAAACTCCGTGGAGACTGGCGCGTTACCTGCCGCTGGCTGCCCGCTTTCTTCGTGATGGCCGGTTGCCCGAGCTGATGCGCGCGCTGGGTGACAAGAGCACACCGACGGGGCAGCGCTTCGCTGCATTCAAGGAAGATGTGCAACTGTTACGCGCGCTCAGCCTGGCCTGGTTCAAGGGCGAGTACCGGCAGATCAGCAGTCAGGCCCTGCTGATGGTAGTGGCAGCGCTGCTGTACTTCATCGCTCCGCTCGATGCCGTCCCCGACTGGCTGTTAGGCGTCGGCTTCGTCGACGACCTCGCTGTGCTGGCCTGGGTCATGCGCACCTGGCATGGCGAACTGGAGGCCTTCCGCGCCTGGCGTGACCGCCAGAGCCCCGAGCGCATGGCGCTGATCGAACAGCTGCCGGCAGCGGAGCGGGTCGATCCGTTGCATTCCTGAGGCGCTCTTCTGCATTACCAATCCAGTGCACATCTTCTGAGCAGCCGAGTGTTCTGTGCTAGCCACTGGTATGGCGGTCGGTTCATTCGGATAGGGCAGACAGCTCATCCTGCAACCTTGACCGCATGGAGCACGCCCCAGGCGGCAGACGCCTGTTAAGATGGCGGCATGCAAGGAAGGGGTCGAGGCTGTCGGCCCTGCTTTCCAACGGAGAGACTCATGAGTGTGCAAATCATTGCCCGTGACGGTGAGCCGGAATACGCGGTGCTGCCGTGGGCCGACTATCAGGCGTTGTTGCAGGCTGCAGGTCGTCAGAACGTTGCAGCAACCGCTGCGCCTTCGCCAGCACCTGCAACCAACCGAGCGCCTCTTGCGCAGCTGCAAGCGCTGCGCGAAGCCAAGGGCCTGAGCCCGGAGGCGCTGGCTCGCAGCGTCGGCATCAGCCCTCATTATCTGGCCATGATCGAAAGCGGCGAGCGTCAACCCGATGCTGCCATCCTGCGCTCGCTGGCCTGGGAGCTGGGGCTGGAGGGCTGGTCTTGAGCGTACGCATCAGTCGCCAACACTGGCAGGCATTGCTGACCGAGCTGGACGATGCTCGCCGTCAGCGCCATCTGCTGACCTACCGTGCGCTGATCGAGCGACTCGACCTGCCGACCCCGGCCATGCAAACCCTGACCGCCGCTCTGGAGCACCTTGCTGCGCTGGATGCACGCGCCGAGCGACCGCTACGCAGCGCACTGGTCATCAGTCAGGGTGCCAGTCGTCTGCCGCGCACCGGATTTTTCGACTGCGTGACGCGCTTGGGGCGTTTCAGCGGCGCTTCCGATGGCGTCGCCGCTGCGTCCTGGCATGCGGCAGAGGTGGTGCGGGTGTTCGAGTTCGAGTATCCGGCCGATGTCTAGGTGGCTTTGGCAGGCACGTGCGCGGCTGGGGTACTGGCTGGCACGGCGTCTGTTTCACTGGCCGACGGCACTGCGTCAGCCGCGTCTGTGGCAGTGGATGCAGGGCCAGTACGGGCGTATGGCCAACCTGGGTGATACAGCGGCGCAGAGTTTCTATGGCCATATCCTGCTGTTTCGCGGCCAGGGCCTTGGCGCGCGCGAGGAGGGGCTGAGGCTGCTGCGTCTGGCTGCCAATGGCGGCGATGGCAAGGCCGCCTACCAGCTGGGTGTACAGGCGCTGAAGGGCGATACCCGGCTAGCGCCGGATGCCGCGCAGGCCGTGCGCTGGTGGGAGATGGCTGTGGCTGCCAGCCACCCGCTGGCAGCTGGCCGCCTGAGTCAGCTCTATGGTGAGGGGGCTCCGGGTTTGCCAGCTGACCCGCAGGCTGCCGAGCGCTACGCCGCCATGGCGGACGGGAGCGGTCGCTCAGGCCGCTGAGCCTTCCAGTATGTGCAGGCTGTAACCGGGCACGGCCTTGGCGTGGCGCTTGGCCTCCGAGGCCAGCTCGGCCAGACGCGAGGCATCGAGCTGCGCGCAATCTGCCGTTGTCACATGGACCACGCCGATCGAAAGCGACAGCAACGCGTACTCCTGACGCTGGCCGTGGCGGTTGTGGGCGATGAAACAGCCGGCCTGGAGGTGCTCCTCGCGATAGAAGCGCCGGCACTGATTCTGGAAATCCTCGATCAGCCTGCCCAGCTTGTCGCGCCAGTCGCTCGAACCGAGCACCAGCATGAAATCGTCACCGCCGATATGGCCGACGAAATCACGCGCCGGATCGACCCGCTCGTTCAGGCACTGCGCCAGGCACAGCAGCACCTCGTCGCCCTTGGCATAGCCGTAGAGATCGTTGAAGG
>JAEYXX010000046.1 GCA_023431055.1 Pseudomonadota bacterium | reverse complement strand
GTCAGCAGGCCTCTTCGGCCGGCCACATTTCCAACACCATGAACGTGATCCAGGAGATCACCTCGCAGACGTCCTCGGGTACCACCGCCACCGCCAAGAGCATTGGTAACCTGGCCAAGATGGCCAGCGAAATGCGCAAGTCGGTGTCCGGCTTCACCCTGCCAGACGCCTGATAAAGGAGTGCGGAGGCTGGCTGCAGCCTCCGCTACACAGCCATGACCCAGGGCGAAGGTATGCAGTCAGCGGGCGTTTGGGCATTGCGCCCGGTGACCGACATGTCGCAAGCCGATTTCCAAGACTGGCAGACGCTGCTTGAGGCGCGTACCGGTGTGGTGATCAGCGAGCAGCGGCGCGCCTTCCTGCAGACCAATCTGAGTGCGCGCATGCGCGAACTGGGTGTCGAGGATTACGCCAGCTACTACCGCCAGGTAACCGATGGCCCGCGTGGCGCGGTGGAATGGTCGACCCTGCTGGATCGGCTGACCGTGCAGGAAACCCGTTTCTTCCGTCATCCGCCTTCCTTCGAGGTGCTTGCGCAGTACCTGCAGGAGCGTCTGGCGGCTGGTTTGAGCAAGCCCTGGGAGCTGTGGAGCGTGGGTTGCTCCAGTGGTGAGGAGCCCTACTCGCTGGCGATCATGGCCGCCGAGGCCCTGCAGGGCAGCGAATTGCCCGAGCACTTCGCCGTGACCGGTACGGATATCAGTCAGGGCGCACTGAGCAAGGCCCGCGAGGCGTGCTACTCGGCGCGGCGCCTGGAGCAGGTGAGTGACGAACTGCGCGAGCGCTACTTCATCGCGCAGGCCGATGGACGTTTCAAGGTGATACCGAGCCTGGCTGCGCGCGTGTGCTGCGCCCGGCTCAATGTGCTGGAACTGGCCAAGGCGCCGATGTCCGGCATGGATGTGATTTTCTGTCAGAACTTGCTGATCTATTTCCGCCGCTGGCGTCGCCGCGACATCCTCAACCGCCTGGCCGAGAGCCTGGCGCCGGGTGGCCTGCTGGTCGTGGGTGTGGGCGAAGTAGCCGGTTGGCAGCACCCGCAACTGGTGCCGGTGGCCGACGAGCGAGTTCTGGCGTTTACCCGCAAGGGATAAGGCCAAGTTTATGAGTGGAGTGGCTATGGGTGATCGGCATGATTATGTCGCCCTGGAGTGGGTAAAAGGCGAGATTGGGGAAACCCTGAAGCAGGCGCGGCAGGCCCTGGAGGCGTTCGTCGAGAACCCGCAGGACCCCACGCGCATGCGTTTCTGCCTGACCTACGTGCACCAGGTTCACGGCACCTTGCAGATGGTCGAGTTCTACGGCGCTGCATTGCTCGCCGAGGAAATGGAGCAGCTGGCCAAGGCGCTGATGGAAGGTCGCGTGGCCAACCAGGGCGAAGCCCTGGAAGTGCTGATGCAGGCCATCCTGCAGTTGCCGGTGTACCTGGACCGTATCCAGACCGCCCGCCGCGACTTGCCGATGGTCGTGCTGCCGCTGCTCAATGACCTGCGTGCCGCCCGTGGCGAAAAGCTGCTGTCGGAAACCAGCCTGTTCTCCCCGGACATGTCCGTTCGCCAGCCGGCACTGCCGGAAGGCAGCATGGCGCGCCTGCGCACCGCCGAACTGCCGGTGCTGCTGCGCAAGCTGCGGCAGATGCTGCAGATGGCGCTGGTCGGGGTGATCCGCAATCAGGACCTGGCCACCAACCTCGGCTACATGGCCCGCGTTTTCGCCCGCCTGGAAAACCTGTGCAAGGGCGCCCCGCTGGGCGGCCTGTGGCAGATCGCCTCCGGCCTGGTCGAAGGCCTGGCCAATGGCAGCGTGGTCAACGGTACCTCGGTGCGCACCCTGCTGCGTCAGGTCGACAAGGAGCTCAAGCGCCTGGTCGAACAGGGCGCAGATGGCATCAACCAGTCCGCGCCCGAAGAGCTGACCAAGAACCTGCTGTTTTACGTGGCCAAATCGCCGGCGCAGTCGCCGCGTATCCGCGCCCTCAAGGAACAATACCGTCTCGACGAGGCCCTTCCTGACACCGACGTGGTGGACGAGGAACGTGCCCGTCTGGCCGGCCCGGACCGCGACGCCATGCGATCGGTGGTCGCCGCGCTGTGCGAGGAGCTGGTGCGGGTCAAGGACAGCCTGGACCTGTTCGTGCGCAGTGACCGCACTCAGCCCGGCGAGCTGGACGCCCTGTTGGCGCCACTCAAGCAGATCGCCGATACCCTTGCCGTGCTGGGCTTCGGTCAGCCGCGCAAGGTCATCCTCGACCAAATCGACGTGGTCCACAGCCTGTCTCTCGGTCAGCGCGAGCCCAACGACGCCGTATTGATGGACATTGCTGGTGCGCTGCTCTACGTCGAGGCGACGCTGGCGGGCATGGTCGGCCCGAGCGATGACAGCAAGAACGAGCAGAGCCATCTGCCGACCACGGACGTGGCGCAGATCCATCAGCTGGTGATCAAGGAAGCGCGCAATGGTCTGGAACAGGCCAAGGACGCGATCATCGAGTTCATCGCCTCGCAGTGGAACCACGAGCATCTGGCCCGCGTGCCCGGCCTGCTGACCCAGGTCCGTGGCGGCCTGGCGATGATTCCGCTGCAGCGTGCAGCCGACCTGCTCAACGCCTGCAATCGCTACATTCAGGAGCAACTGCTGGCACGCAAGGCCGTGCCCAACTGGCAGAGCCTGGACACCCTGGCCGATGCCATCACCAGCGTCGAGTACTACCTCGAGCGTCTGGCCGAAGATCATGGCACTCAGGGCGATCTGATTCTCGATGTTGCCGAGGAGAGCCTGGAGACCCTGGGTTACCCGCTCAAGGAAAAGCCTTCGATCCTCGACCGCGTCGAACCGCAGGAAGAGAGCCTGGCGCCCCTGGCCGATCCGCTGCAGGAAATCGAACTGCTCAGCGCCGAGGACGAACAACTCGAAGAGCCGCTGGCCGAGATCGAGCCGCTGGCTCTCGAACCGGATGAGCCTGCCAACGATATCGTTGTGGATTTGCCGTCTCTGGACGATGAGCCCGAGTTGCCGGCTACCAGCGAGACTGCTGACACGTTCACCTTCGAGCTGGACGAGCTTGAAGAGTTGCCGGCGCTGCAGAGCGAAGAGATCGTTGCCGCACCCTTGCTCGATGCCGAGCAAGAACCTGTGCTGGAGCTCGAAGAACTGAGCCTGGACCTGCAGGCCGAGACGCCGCAGTGGGACGAGCTTGAGCTGGCGGATCTGGAACTGCCGGAAGTCGAACTGCCCAGCGCCCCCGAAGTCACGCCCGAGGTCGAGACGCCGGCAGTAGAGAAACCGCTGTCGATGGCCGATGTGATGGCCGCCCCGGTGCAGGCCATCAACCCGCCTGCCGCCGATGTGCCGCCGAGCCTGCTGCCGCCGCCTGCCGATGAAGAGCCGGTGGACGAAGAGCTGCTGGAAGTCTTCATCGAAGAAGCCGGCGAGGTGCTGGAAACCATTGCCGAGTTCCTGCCGCAGTGGCAGGCCGACCTGGACAACAAGGATGCGCTGATCGAAGTCCGCCGCGCCTTCCATACCCTCAAGGGTAGCGGTCGCATGGTGCGTGCGCTGGTCATCGGCGAGTTGGCCTGGTCCATCGAGAACCTGCTCAACCGCGTGCTGGATCGCAGCATCGAGCCGAGCGCGCCGGTGCAACAGGTGGTGCTCGACGTGGTGGCGCTGATGCCGGCGCTGGTCGACGAATTCGCTGCCAAGGCGCAGCGTCAGCGCGATGACGTCGACCTGTTGGCCGCTACCGCGCATGCGCTGGCCAAGGGGCTGACGCCCCCAAAATCTGAAGCCCCGGCCGCCGAGCAGGTAGCTGAGCCCGCGGGCATTGCCGAGGCTACCGCCGCCGTCGGGGAAGGTGAAAGCCTGGTCGACGAGGTCATCGATGCCGAGCCTCCAGAGGCTGAGCTCCACGATGGCGAATCCCATGAGGAGGAGCTGCTCGATGGCGAGCCCCTCGACCCACAGCTGTTGGAGATTTTCCGCAACGAAGCGGAAACCCATCTGGACACCCTGGTGGGCTTTCTCGCCGACTGCGCGCAGGAGCTGCCGCAACCGGTGACCGACGACCTGCAGCGCGCCTTGCACACCCTCAAGGGCAGCGCCTACATGGCCGGTATCCTGCCGGTGGCGGAAATCGCCGCCCCGCTGGAAAAGCTGGTCAAGGAATTCAAGACCAACCTGATTCAGGTGGACCTGTCCGCCGCCGAGCTGCTCAGCAGTGCCGAGGGCCTGTTCCGCGCCGGTCTCGACAATCTGGACAGCCAGCCTCTGGCGCCCATCCCGGGTGCCGAAGCATTTCTGGCCCGCGTACAGGCGCTGCATCAGGAGCGCCTGGCCAACGCCGAAGACGAACGTCAGGCACAGAGCGGCGAGAGTCGCGACCCGCAACTGATCAGCATCTTCCTCGCCGAAGGCATGGACATCCTGCTCGATGCCGAGGACCTGCTGCGCAAATGGCGCGAGCATCCGTCCGAGCGTCAGGAGCTGTCCGCGCTGCTGGAAGAGCTGACCACGCTCGGCCGTGGCGCCGAGATGGCCGAGCTGCCGCAGATCGACGAGCTGTGCGAGGCCCTGCTGGACCTTTACGGCGCAGTCGAGGAAGGCAGCCTGGCCGTCAGCGAGCGCTTCTTCGACGAGGCGGAAAAAGCCCATGAGGCGCTGATCGGCATGATGGATCAGGTCGCCGCCGCCTTGCAGGTCAGTCCGCAGCCCGAGCGCGTACAGGCGCTGCGTGATCTGCTCGGCGAAGCCATCGATCCCAATACCCTGGCCTTGCTGACGCCCGGCGCCGAGGGAATGGAGATCATCGAACTCGATCAGACCACTGCCGAGGCTGAACAGACCTTGGCCGAACCGCAAGGTGTCGAGGAGTCGGTCGCCGAGGCGGAGATCTTCGAGGACGCAGGTGAAGAGCCGCCAGCCGAGGACGACTCGACCGCGGCCGATGCCGAGCTCGATGAAGAGATGGTCGAGATTTTCCTCGAAGAGGCGGTGGATATTCTCGAGAGCGCCGGTCAGGCGCTCGAGCGCTGGCTCGGCGAGCCGGACAACACACTGCCGCTATCGTCCCTGCAGCGCGACCTGCACACCCTCAAGGGTGGAGCGCGCATGGCCGCGATTCGCCCGATTGGCGACCTTGGTCACGAGCTGGAATCGCTCTACGAGGGCCTGGTCGACCGCCGCTACAGCTATTCGCCGGCGCTGGGCAGCCTGTTGCAGCAAAGCCACGACCGCCTGGCGCAGATGCTCGACCAGTTGCAGGCACGCCGACCTCTGGTCTCAGGGGATGACCTGATCCAGGCCATCCGTGAGTTCCGTCAGGGCGGCGCGCCGCAGAGCTTGTCGGCCGCCGTTGCTCCGGTTGAGCCCGAGGCGGACGACATGCTTGTCGAGGTCGTCGAAGAGCAGGCCGAGAGCTTCGAGCTGCCGCCCCTCGTGCTGGTCGAGGACGAAATCGTGCTCGATGACGAGCCCCAGGCCGAGCCTGAGGCCGAGTTGCCGCTTATCGATGAAGTCGAACTGTCGCTGCCCGACTCCGAGCCGCTTCCGAGCGAAGCTATTGCCGAACCTGAGCCTGAGCCTGAGCCTGAGCCCGAAGCGCAGGGCGCAACGCTGGCCAACTGGCACGACGAGCGCGATCCCGAGCTGGTGGAAATCTTCCTCGAGGAAGGTTTCGATATCATCGACAGCGCCGGCGCCGCGCTGCAGCGCTGGATGAACGATGTCGACAACAGTCTGGAGCTGGAAGCGCTGCAGCGTGATCTGCACACCCTCAAGGGCGGTGCGCGCATGGCCGAGATTCGCGAAATCGGCGATCTGGCCCACGAACTGGAATTTCTCTACGAAGGTCTCGGTGCGGGTCGCCTGCGCGCCAGCCCGGAGTTGTTCAGCCTGCTGCAGGCTTGTCACGACCGCCTGGCCGAGATGCTCGACGCCGTGCGTGGCCAGCGTGCGGTGCCGCAGGGCGATGCGCTGATCGAGACCATCAAGCGCTTTCGGGCCAACCCTGACGAGCAACTGAGCATGCCGTCGGCGGTGCAGCTCAAGGCCGTGGTCGAGAGCGACGACGCCGAAGAGGCTGACAGCGATATCCTCGATATCTTCCTCGAAGAGGCCGACGATCTGCTCGAGGCGATGGAAGTCGCCATCGAACGCTGGGAAGAACAGCGTGACGACAGCAGCGCCATCGACGAGATGCTGCGTATTCTGCACACCCTCAAGGGCGGCGCGCGCCTGGCCGGGCAGAAGCGTCTTGGCGACCTCAGCCACGATCTGGAGCAGCATCTCAGCGAGGCACTGCAGCAGGGCGCGCCCTGGCCGGAAAGCCTGTTGCTCGACGTGCAATCCGGTTTCGAGGGGCTGCAACAGGAACTCGACCGACTGCGCCAGCGCCTGACAGCCAGTCTCGCCGAGGAGCCGGTCACGGCACCCGTGACCGAGCCAGCGCCTGCGCCGACTACGGTCACCAACCTGCAGAGCCCCATCGTGGCTGCCAGCGAAATGCCGACGCAGGTGCAGGCGCCCAAGGTCCTGCCGTTCGTGCAGCGTGCGCAGGAGGCCGCTCAGGAGGCTGCCGCCCGCCGTGCGCCGCAGGAGTTGGTCAAGGTACCGGCAGAGTTGCTCGAGGGTCTGGTCAACCTGGCGGGTGAAACCTCGATCTTCCGCGGCCGTGTCGAACAGCAGGTCAGCGATGTCAGCTTCACCCTGAGCGAGATGGAAGCGACCATCGACCGCGTTCGTGATCAGCTGCGCCGTCTCGATACCGAGACCCAGGCGCAGATTCTCAGCCGCTATCAGGCCGAGGCCGAGCGCGCCGGTTACGAAGACTTCGATCCGCTGGAAATGGACCGCCATTCGCAACTGCAGCAGCTGTCGCGCGCGCTGTTCGAATCGGCTTCCGACTTGCTCGATCTGAAGGAAACCCTGGCGGCGAAGAACCGTGACGCCGAGACCCTGCTGTTGCAGCAGGCTCGGGTCAACACCGAGCTGCAGGAAGGTCTGATGCGCACCCGCATGGTGCCGTTCGACCGCCTGGTGCCGCGTCTGCGCCGTATCGTGCGGCAGGTGGCAGGTGAGCTGGGCAAGCAGGTCGAATTCGTCGTCGGCAACGCCGAAGGGGAAATGGACCGCACCGTACTCGAACGCATCGTCGCGCCGCTGGAGCACATGCTGCGCAACGCCGTCGACCATGGCATCGAGATGGCAGAGGCGCGCCGCGCTGCCGGCAAGTCGGACACTGGCACCATTCGCCTCAATTTGGGCCGTGAGGGTGGCGACATCGTTCTCACCCTGGAAGATGACGGTGCTGGTATCCGTCTGGAGGCCGTGCGCCGCAAGGCCATCGAACGTGGTCTGATGGATGCCGACAGCGACCTGAGCGATCACGAGGTGCTGCAGTTCATCCTCGAGGCCGGCTTCTCCACCGCCGAGAAAGTCACGCAGATTTCCGGGCGCGGCGTCGGCATGGACGTGGTGCATTCGGAGGTCAAGCAGCTCGGTGGCTCGATGAGCATCGACTCGACGGTCGGCCAGGGCACCCGCTTCACCATTCGCCTGCCGTTCACTGTGTCGGTCAACCGCGCGCTGATGGTTTACTCCGGCGAAGACCTCTACGCCATCCCGCTGAATACCATCGAAGGTATCGTGCGCGTCTCGCCCTATGAGCTGGAGGCCTACTACGCCCCCGATGCGCCGCGCTTCGAATACGCCGGCCAGGCTTACGAGCTGAAGTACCTGGGCGACCTGCTGAACAATGGCCAGCAACCCAAGCTGGTGGGGCAGAGTCTGCCGCTGCCGGTGATTCTGGTGCGCTCCAGCGAGCACGCCGTGGCGGTGCAGGTGGACAGCCTGGCCGGCTCGCGCGAAATCGTGGTGAAGAGCCTCGGTCCGCAGTTCGCCGGGGTGCACGGTATTTCCGGTGCGACCATCCTCGGTGACGGTCGCGTGGTGGTGATTCTCGACCTGCTGGCGACCATTCGTGTGCTGCACGCGCATCTGCAGAGCCAACTGATGCCGCGTCTGGCTTCGCGTCAGGCTGCGGTCAACGAGGACGTGGAGATCGACCGTCCGACCCTGGTCATGGTGGTGGACGACTCGGTCACCGTGCGCAAGGTCACCAGTCGTCTGCTCGAACGTAACGGCATGAACGTGGTTACCGCCAAGGACGGGGTGGACGCCATCGCCCAGCTGCAGGAACACAAGCCCGATATCATGCTGCTGGACATCGAGATGCCGCGCATGGACGGCTTCGAGGTGGCCACGCTGGTGCGTCACGACGAGCGCCTGAAGGACCTGCCGATCATCATGATCACCTCGCGTACCGGCGAGAAGCACCGCGATCGGGCCATGGCCATCGGCGTCAACCAGTACCTCGGCAAGCCCTATCAGGAGTCCTTGCTGCTCGACACCATTGCACAGTTGGTGGATAGCCACCGGGTCAAACGGACATGACAGACAAATCCTCCGCGCGTATCGCTGTAATCGCCGACACCTCGCTGCAGCGCCACGTGCTGCAGCAGGCATTGGCTGGTGGCGGCTATCAGGTGGTGCTCAACAGCGATCCGGCGCGACTCGACGAGGAAGCGCTGGCGGCCTGCGATACCGACCTGTGGCTGGTGGACCTGGCGCAGTCGGAAGATTCGCCGCTGGTCGACAGCCTGCTGGAGCGCGCCAGTGCCCCGGTGCTGTTCGGCGAGGGCCACGCGCCCGAACGTCACTCGGAAAACTACCCGCGTTGGGAGCGCAGTCTGTTCGGCAAACTCAAGCGCCTGGTCGGCGACCCGACCCAGGCGGTCGGGCCGAGCCTGCAGGCATTGCTCGATGAGGCGCAGCGTCCAGCGCGTCTGGAACTGCCGCAAGCACTGGCCAATACCCCGCTGAAAGCAGGCGAACCGGCACGCCAGGTCTGGCTGCTGGCGGCCTCGCTGGGCGGCCCGGCGGCGGTCAAGGCCTTCCTCGATGCGCTGCCGGGTGGTCTGCCCATCGGCTTCATCTATGCCCAACACATCGATGCCAGTTTCGAGGCGGCACTGCCGCAGGCGGTCGGTCGCCACAGCCAGTGGCATGTCAATACGGCGCGCCATGGTGACCCGGTGCGTTGCGGCGAAGTGGTGGTGGTGCCGATCAGCAACGAGCTGGGCTTTGCCGAAGACGGCGCGATGCAGATCGCCGAGCGCGCCTGGCCGGAGCCCTACAGCCCTTCCATCGATCAGATGATGCTCAACCTGGCGCAGCAGTTCGGTGCCCAGTGTGGCGTCATCGTGTTCAGCGGCATGGGTAGCGACGGCAGTGCCGCCGCCGCTTACGTCAAACGCCAGGGCGGGGTGATCTGGACCCAGCGCGCCGAAAGCTGCGCCAGCCCGAGCATGCCGGACAGCCTGCGTGAGGCTGGCTACAGCAGCTTCAGCGCCGACCCGCGCGAGCTGGCCGTGGCCCTGGTCAATCACCTCGCCGAACATTGCAGTTGAGGACGTTTCAATGAGCCAAGCCGTCGCCACCCAGAACAGCGCAGCCGGTCTCACCGGCTTGCTGGTACCTCTGGCCGACCGCACCTTGCTGCTGCCCAACGTGGCGGTGGCCGAGCTGATTCCCTATCGCGCCCCGCAGGTCAGCGAAGGCATGCCCGAGTGGTTTCTCGGCCAGATCGCCTGGCGTGATCTGCGCTTGCCGCTGCTTTCCTTCGAGGCTGCCAGCGGTGGTCAGGCGCAGGTCGCCAGCGGCGCCCGCGTGGCGGTGATCAACGCCCTCGGTGGCCGGCCCAAGGTCAAGTTCATCGCCCTGCTGGTGCAGGGCATTCCACGTTCGCTCAAGGTTGGCAGCGATCTGCCGGCGGCCGACGTCGAACTGGCGCCGCTGGAGCTGGGCGCAGCGCGCGTTGGTGACGACGTGGTGCGTATTCCGGATCTGGCGGCGCTGGAGCAACTGCTCGCCGATGCCGGTCTGATCTGAAGTAACCGTGCGCTCAGGCGAGCGCCCATGAAAAAGCCCCGGCATTGCCGGGGCTTTTTCGTTACTGCGGTGAGCTGATCAGCGCTGCGGTTGCTGCGCTTCGGCCTTCTCGGCAGACAGGTTGTCTTCGGAGGTATGGCCGCTCCAGTAGTCGGCATTGGTGATGCCGAGCTTCTCCGGGTGGAAGACCGGATCCTTGCCTTCGTCCTGCTGCTGCTCGTAGTCCTTCAGGCACTTGTAGGCGACCTTGTGCATGAGCAGGATGGCGATGATGTTCAGCCAGGCCATCAGGCCCACGCCGAGGTCACCCAGATCCCAGGCGAAGGTAGCGGTGTGCACGGTGCCGTAGACGGTGGCCGCGATGATGCCGAACTTCAGCAGCAGGGTGAGGATGGGGCGCTTCACCTTGCGGTTGATGTAGGCAATGTTGGTCTCGGCGATGTAGTAGTACGCCAGGATGGTGGTGAAGGCGAAGAAGAACAGGGCGATGGCGACGAAGGCATTGCCGAAGCCGGGCATCATGTTCTCCATCGCGGTCTGCACGTAGCCCGGACCTGCGGCGACGCCAGCGATACCGGTGAACATCGCGCTGCCATCAGGTGCCTGCACGTTGTACTGGCCGGTGATCAGCAGCATGAAGGCAGTGGCGGAGCAGACGAACAGGGTGTCGATGTAAACCGAGAAGCCCTGGACCAGGCCCTGCTTGGCCGGGTGGCTGACGGCAGCGGCGGACGACGCGTGCGGACCAGTACCCTGGCCGGCTTCGTTGGAGTACACGCCACGCTTGACGCCCCACTGGATGGCCATGCCGACGATGGCGCCGAAGCCAGCTTCAAGGCCGAAGGCGCTCTTGAAGATCAGAGCGATGACGTCCGGCAGTTGGCTGATGTTCAGCAGGATGATCACCAGCGCCACCATGATGTAGCCCAGCGCCATGAACGGCACGACTACCTGGGTGAAGTGGGCGATACGTTTGACGCCGCCGAAAATGATCAGACCGATCAGTACGGCCAGCACGGCAGCCGTCACGTTTGGATCGATACCGAAGGCGGTGTTCACGCTGGAGGCGATGGAGTTGGCCTGTACGCCCGGCAGCAGCAGGCCGCAGGCGAACACGGTGACCACGGCGAACAGCCAGGCGTACCACTTCAGACCCAGGCCCTTCTCGATGTAGAAGGCCGGGCCGCCGCGGTATTCACCGTTGAGCTTTTCCTTGTACACCTGACCGAGGGTGGATTCGACGAATGCCGAGCTGGCGCCGAGGAAGGCCACCATCCACATCCAGAACACGGCACCCGGACCACCGAAGGTGATCGCGGTGGCCACACCGGCGATGTTGCCGGTACCGACGCGACCGGCGAGGGTCATGGTCAGGGCCTGGAAGGAGGTGATGCCATGTTCATCGGTCTTGCCGGTGAACATCAGGCGAATCATTTCTTTGAAGTGGCGAACCTGGAGGAAGCGTCCGCGGAGGGAGAAGTAGAGACCAACGCCGAGACATAGATAGATCAGCGCCGGACTCCAGACCAGACCGTTTAGGGTCGAGACCAGTTCGTTCATGCAATGCTCCTGGGCATGCGGCCGCCTTTTGGGCGGGGCCGAGGCCCGTTGTTTGTTATTGGAAGAGAACGACGCTGCGGGGCGCCGGCCTCGGCCGCGCGCAGGTTGCTGGTGAGCGGGTCGCGCGTGCGGCGCGCAGAGCATGACAAAGACTGCCGGTCTTGCAATCTCTTGAGGTCACAATTTGTTACGTCAAGGCGACATTTTGCGCTTACAGGTCGCCCCAGAGCTGCTGGGCGACGCTCAGGGCCACCACGGGGGCGGTTTCCGTGCGCAAAACACGCGGTCCCAGGCGGGCGGCGTGGAAGCCGGCGCCCTTGGCCTGGTCGACTTCGGCATCGCTCAAACCGCCTTCCGGGCCGATCAGAAAAGCCAGGGAGCGTGGCGGGGTATGGCCGACCCAGGGCTCGGCGACCGGGTGCAGCACCAGCTTCAGGTCGGCTTCGGTTTGTTGCAGCCAGGCTGCCAGTTCCAGCGGTGGGTTGATCACCGGCAGCACCGAGCGGCCGCATTGCTCGCAGGCACTGATCGCTACCTGGCGCCAGTGGGCCATGCGCTTGTCGGCGCGTTCGTCCTTCAGGCGTACCTCGCAGCGCGCGGAGACAATCGGTGTGATCTCCGCTGCGCCAAGCTCGGTGGCTTTCTGGATGGCCCAGTCCATGCGTTCGCCGCGCGACAGGCCCTGGCCGAGGTGGATGCGCAGAGGGGATTCGGCCTGGCCGTCGAGCGTTTCACGCAACTCCACCCGCACTGCCTTCTTGCCTACCTCGATCAGCTCGCCCAGATACTCGCGGCCGCTGCCGTCGAACAGTTGCACCGCGTCGCCTGCGGCGTGGCGCAGCACGCGACCAATGTAATGAGC
>JAEYXX010000045.1 GCA_023431055.1 Pseudomonadota bacterium | reverse complement strand
GATGCCGACCGCAAGGTGTCCGACCTCTACGACCTGATCCACCCCAACGCCAACGACACCCTGACCGTGCGTTCGCTGTTCGTCATCGACCCGAACAAGAAGGTGCGCCTGACCATCACCTATCCGGCCAGTACCGGGCGCAACTTCAACGAGATCCTGCGCGTGGTCGACTCGCTGCAACTGACCGACAACTACAAGGTCGCCACCCCGGCCAACTGGCAGGACGGTGAGGAAGTGGTGATCGTGCCGTCGTTGAAGGACGAAGCCGAGATCGCCCAGCGCTTCCCGAAAGGTTATCGCGCCGTGAAGCCCTATCTGCGTTTGACGCCACAGCCCAATAAGTAAGGATTGAGCATGCATGTCGTATTGCTCTCCGGCAGCCCTGCGGCGCGTTCGCGCACCGAGCTGCTGCTGGATTACGTACGCCAGCGCCTGGAGGCGCAGCAGGTGGAAGTGAGCCTGCTGCGGGTGCGCGATTTTGCCGCCGAGGATCTGCTGCATGCGCGCTTCGACAGCCCGGCAGTGCAGCAGCTGCAGGCTGTGGTGGCTAGCGCCGATGGCCTGGTGGTCGGCACGCCGGTGTACAAGGCATCGTTCACCGGCGCGCTGAAGGTGCTGCTGGACCTGCTGCCCGAGCGTGCCTTGGCGCACAAGGTAGTGCTGCCTCTGGCCAGTGGTGGCAGCCCGGCGCATCTGCTGGCGGTGGACTACGCCCTCAAGCCGGTGCTGGCTGCGCTGAAGGCGCAGGAAATGCTCAGCGGCGTGTTCGCCGTGGACAAGCAGATCACCTACCCGGAAGGCGACAGGCCCGCGCAGATCGACGACGAGCTGCGCGAACGCCTCGACGAGGCACTGGAACAACTGGGCGTAGCTCTGGCGCGACGGCCGAAGCCGATCGACCCGAACCTATTGAACGACCGGCTGGTAAACGCCCGCTGGAGTATCTGAAAAGCGGCTGCAGGCCGCAGGCTACGGGCGACAGGTAGAAGCCAATCCGCCTGGAGCCTGAGGCCTGCAGCCTTTAGCCCCAAAAGCCTTACTCGCCCGCCAACGGGCAAGCAGGCCCACGCTCAACTTGCAAAGGAGGTCGCCATGGGCGCCAACACTTTGCGTCGGAGTCTGGTCGCCCTGTTTGCTGCGGCCATTACCTTCGGCGCCATCACTCAGGCTCAGGCCGAGACGCTACGTATCGGCTATCAGAAGTACGGCACCCTGGTGCTGCTCAAATCCAGCGGTGCGCTGGAAAAACGCCTGGCCGCACAGGGCATCAAGGTGCAATGGACCGAGTTCCCGGCCGGTCCGCAGCTGCTCGAAGGGCTCAATGTCGGCTCCATCGACTTCGGTACCACGGGCGAGACGCCGCCGGTATTCGCCCAGGCAGCCGGCGCCGATCTGCTCTACGTGGCCTTCGAGCCGCCGGCTCCGCTGAGCGAGGCGATTCTGCTGCCCAAGGATTCGCCGATCAAAACGGTGGCCGAACTCAAGGGCAAGAAGGTCGCCCTGAACAAGGGCTCCAACGTGCATTACCTGCTGGTGCGTGCACTGGAGGAAGCCGGCCTGAGCATCACCGATATCACCCCCGTGTACCTGCCGCCTGCCGATGCCCGTGCTGCCTTCGAGCGCGGCAGTGTCGACGCCTGGGTGATCTGGGACCCCTTCCAGGCTGCCGCCGAGCAGCAACTGCAGGCGCGCACCCTGCGTGATGGCCAGGGGCTGGTGAGCAATCACCAGTTCTACCTGGCGGCGCGGCCCTTTGCTGAGAAGCATCCTGAGGTTGTAGCCGCGCTGGTTGAGGAAATTCGCAAGGTGGGTGAATGGACGCGCGCTCACCTCGACGAAACCACCGCCCAGGTCGCACCGCTGCTAGGCCTGTCCCCCGAGATCACCCGTGCTGCGGTTGAGCGGCAAAGCTACGGCGCGCAGTTGATCACCCCGGAAGTGGCGAGCGCGCAGCAGCAGATCGCCGACACCTTCAGCGATCTGAAGCTGATCCCCAAGCGCCTGAGCATTGCCGAGGTGATCTGGCGGCAGCCGGCCAAGGTCGCCCAGGCCCAGTAACCCGCAGCCCGGATTGCATCCGGGCTACGTCAACGCTTTCGTAAAAGGAGACCACTGCATGAGCCTCAATATCTTCTGGTTCCTGCCCACCCATGGTGATGGCAAGTACCTGGGCACCGCCGAAGGCGCCCGCGCCGTCGACCACGGCTATCTCACTCAAATCGCCCAGGCCGCCGACCGCCTCGGCTTCGGCGGCGTGCTGATCCCCACCGGACGTTCCTGCGAGGACTCCTGGCTGGTGGCAGCGTCCCTGATCCCGGTGACGCAGAATCTCAAGTTCCTAGTCGCACTGCGTCCGGGGATCATTTCGCCGACCGTGGCCGCGCGCCAGGCGGCGACCCTGGATCGCCTGTCCAACGGCCGCGCGCTGTTCAATCTGGTGACCGGTGGCGATCCGGACGAGTTGGCCGGCGACGGCCTGCACCTGTCGCATGCCGAGCGCTATGAAGCGTCGGTCGAATTCACCCGCATCTGGCGCCGCGTGCTGGAGGGCGAAACTGTCGACTACGACGGCAAGCACATCCAGGTGAAGGGCGCCAAGCTGCTCTACCCGCCGATCCAGCAGCCGCGTCCGCCGCTGTATTTCGGTGGCTCCTCCGACGCGGCGCAGGATCTGGCCGCCGAGCAGGTCGAGCTGTATCTGACATGGGGCGAGCCGCCAGCTGCGGTGGCCGAGAAGATCGCTCAGGTGCGTGAGAAGGCGGCCAGGCAGGGCCGTGAAGTGCGCTTCGGCATTCGCCTGCATGTGATCGTGCGCGAGACCAATGAGGAAGCCTGGGCGGCGGCGGATCGTCTGATTAGCCACCTGGATCAGGACACCATCGACCGCGCCCAGGCGTCGCTGGCGCGTTTCGACTCGGTTGGCCAACAGCGCATGGCGGCGCTGCATGGCGGCAAGACCGACAACCTGGAAGTGTCGCCGAACCTCTGGGCCGGTGTCGGCCTGGTGCGTGGCGGCGCCGGCACTGCGCTGGTCGGCGACGGCCCGACCGTGGCGGCGCGGGTCAAGGAATACGCCGAGCTGGGCATCGATACCTTCATCTTCTCCGGCTACCCGCATCTGGAGGAGTCGTACCGCGTCGCCGAACTGCTATTCCCGCACCTGGACGTGGCCCAGCCGCAGCGTCCTGAGAGTCGCGGCTACGTCAGCCCGTTCGGCGAAATGATCTCCAGCGACATTCTGCCGAAGGCGGTTTCGGCGAGTTGAAAAGCGCCCTCTCCCCCAGCCCCTCTCCCATGAATGGGAGAGGGGAGCCAAAGCGTGCCGCTGGGTATTCCGACGGCACCTGATAGCTCCCTCGCCCCTTTGGGGAGAGGGTAGGGGAGAGGGTAGAGGAGAGGGGGCAGGCGCACGACTTTCCCGGATTGCATCCGGGCTACATCAAGCGCCGTAGCCCGGATGCAATCCGGGGACAGATACACAGGATTTTTCGAGGCAACCATGAGCAACACGACCCTTCACAAACTGGCCCTGCGCGCCGCGCCCTGGGCCTTGCCGCTGGGGCTGCTGGCCGCCTGGCAACTGGCGGTGGCCAGTGGCTGGCTGTCCAGCCGCATTTTGCCGGCGCCCAGCGCGGTGCTCGCCGCCGGCTGGGACCTACTGGCCTCCGGCGAAATCTGGCAGCACCTGGCGATCAGTGGCCAGCGCGCCGGCATCGGCTTCGCCATTGGCGGCGGTATCGGCCTGCTGCTGGGCTTTATCACCGGCCTGTCGAAATGGGGCGAGCGCTTTCTCGACAGCTCGGTGCAGATGATCCGCAACGTGCCGCACCTGGCGCTGATCCCGCTGGTGATCCTCTGGTTCGGCATCGACGAGGCGGCCAAGGTGTTCCTGGTCGCGCTCGGCACGCTGTTCCCCATCTACCTCAACACCTACCACGGCATCCGCAACGTCGATCCGGCGCTGGTGGAGATGGCGCGCAGCTATGGCCTGTCCGGCTTCGCGCTGTTCCGCCAGGTGATCCTGCCCGGCGCGTTGCCCTCGATCCTGGTCGGCGTGCGTTTCGCCCTGGGCTTTATGTGGCTCACGTTAATCGTGGCAGAGACCATTTCCGCCAGCGCCGGCATCGGCTACCTGGCGATGAACGCCCGCGAGTTCCTGCAGACCGACGTGGTGGTGCTGGCGATCCTGCTCTATGCGGTGCTCGGCAAGCTGGCCGACGTCGCCGCCCGTGGTCTTGAGCGCGTCTGGCTGCGCTGGCATCCGGCCTACCAGGCCAAGGCAGGTGGGCAATGACTGTACTGCATAGCATTCGCCAGGACGTCCCTGCGCGCGGTGTTCCGTTGGCCATCGAGAACATCGAGAAATCCTTCGGCGAGCGTCAGGTGCTCAAGGGCATCGACCTGCATATCCCGGCCGGGCAGTTCGTCGCCGTGGTCGGTCGCAGTGGCTGCGGCAAGAGCACCTTGCTGCGCCTGCTGGCCGGGCTGGATCAGCCCAGCGGCGGCCAGCTGCTGGCCGGCAGCGGCTCGCTCAACGCGGTGCGTGAAGACATCCGCCTGATGTTCCAGGACTCGCGTCTGCTGCCCTGGAAGCGGGTGATCGACAACGTCGGCCTCGGGCTTTCCGGCAACTGGCGTGAGCAGGCCGAGCAAGCCCTGGCCGCGGTCGGCCTGGGCGATCGCGCGGGTGAATGGCCGGCGGCCCTGTCTGGTGGGCAGAAGCAGCGCGTGGCCCTGGCCCGAGCGCTGATCCATCGGCCGCGTCTGCTGCTGCTCGACGAGCCGCTGGGCGCGCTGGATGCGCTGACGCGGATCGAGATGCAGCAACTGATCGAGCGCCTGTGGCAGCAGCATGGTTTCACCGTGCTGCTGGTCACTCACGACGTGGCTGAGGCGGTGGCTGTGGCCGATCGGGTGATCCTGATCGAGGACGGTCAGATCGGCCTCGACCTAGACGTGCAGCTGCTGCGCCCGCGTTCGCATGGCTCGCCGCTGCTGGCTGCCCTGGAAGCGCGCGTGCTCGACCGCGTGCTGGCGCAACCGGAATTGCCTACACCACCGGAACCCGTATCACCCCTGCCCACGCAATTGCGTTGGGCGCTTTAACGCCGTAGCCCGGATGCAATCCGGGAGCGGTTATGCAATTTCCCCGGATTGCATCCGGGCTACATCACTGGACCATCAGGAGAAACACCATGACCATCAAAGCTATCAACGTGCGCAACCAGTTCAAGGGCACCATCAAGGAAATCGTCGTCGGCGACGTGCTCTCGGAAATCGACGTGCAGACCGCTGCCGGCATCGTCACCTCGGTGATTACCACCCGTTCCGTGCGTGAGCTGGAATTGCAGATCGGCAGCGAGGTGATCGCCTTCGTCAAATCCACCGAAGTGTCGATCGCCAAGCTGTAAGAGCCTTTTCAAGATTTCAGCCAATTGGCGAAATAAGCCGCTTGCGATCTTGTAGGAGCGGCTTTAGCGGCGAGCGCTTTGCGCCCCAATGAAGCTCGGGGCTGAAGCCCCTCCTACAGGCTCACCGAACGCTTCAGGCACATAAAGATCGTGAACAGGTTCTAAGAGTGGTTGCCTGAGCAGCCTTCGGATGGGAGGGCTGCATGGCGTTCTCGAAGGCAAAGAGAGACTGGTTATAAGGGGAAAACAAAAAGATATTTTTCAGCTATATGATTTTTCTGCAGAATCGCGCCATCAAATAGCCTGCCTGCAGGCTCCTCTCTCGATAAGAAGGACGCCATAGATGCTGAAGAAGATCGTTCTGGCCACCGTGGCCAGCGCCACCCTGCTGACTGGCTCGCTGAGTCATGCTGCGGCCGATACGCCATTCCACAACGCCTCCTACGACATCGCCCGCGAGCTGTTCGGCGAGATCAACCCGCTGTTCGTCGAGCACTGGAAACAGCAGAGCGGCAAGGAAGTGAAGATCATCCAGTCGTTCGCCGGTACCTCGCGTCAGGCGCAGGACATCATCCAGGGCAAGAAGGTCGACGTGGTCACCTTCAACCAGGTGACCGACGTGGACATCCTGGCCAAGCGCGGCCTGCTGCGTAAGGACTGGGCCGAGCAGTTCCCCAACAACAGCTCGCCGTACTACAGCACCACCGCCTTCCTGGTGCGCGAAGGCAACCCGAAGAACATCAAGAGCTGGGACGACCTGATTCGCGATGACGTGAAGCTGGTATTCCCCAACCCGAAAACCTCCGGCAACGCCCGCTACAGCTACCTGGGCGCCTGGCTGTTCGCCAACGAGAAGTTCAACGGCGACCAGGAGAAGGTCAAGGCCTTCGTCGGCAAGGTGCTGAAGAACGTCGAGAACTTCCCCACCGGCGGCCGTGGCGCCACCGTGGCCTTCGCTCAGAACGGCCAGGGCGACGTGCTGCTGACCTTCGAGTCGGAAGTGATCAACATCGCCAAGGGTGACGAGTTCAAGTCCGCCAATCTGGAAATCGTGGTACCAGAAGTCAGCGTACTGGCCGAATTCCCGGTGGCCATCGTCGACAAGGTGGCCGACGAGCGCGGCACCCGCGAGCAGGCCAAGGCCTTCCTCGACTTCCAGTACAGCAAGGACATCCAGCAACTGCTGACCCGCTACAACTACCGCGTGCACAACCCGGAAGTGGTCGAGGCAACCAAGGCGCAGTTCGCTCCGGTGCGCCTGATCAACCCGACCGAGGTGCTGGGCAGCTGGGACGAGATCACCGCCAAGCACTTCGACAACGGTGGTATTCTTGACCAACTTCTCGCAGAGGGGCGCTGAGCGTTCGTCAACGATCTGCTGCGCGTCGGCCCTGCGGCGTTAAAAACAGGCTTGGGATGCTCATGTACAAAAGTACACTCCGCTCCCTCGCCTGTTTTTGCCTTGCAGGGCTCTAGCTCGCGAGATCTCACATGGGCTGTATTCGTCGTGGGTTATTGAATTTCTGGTCCGTTGGCCGCCTTTTTGGCGGCCAACTGCATTTGTAGAGCCGAGCTTTTTCGTGAGTAAACCGACGCTGTTCTTCCTGCAGACTCCGCTGCTGCCTGGCTTCGGCCTGAGCTTCGGCGTCAGCGTGCTGTATCTCTCCCTGGTGATCCTGCTGCCGCTGTCGGCGCTGCTTTTGTACGTCAGCGACATGACCTGGGCGCAGTACTGGTTCGCCATCAGCGATCCGCGCGTGGTGCAGACCTACAAGGTGACCATATCGGCCGCGCTCTATTCGACCCTGGCGGTGCTGGTGCTGGGCCTGCTGCTGGCCTGGATCATCACCCGCTACGACTTCCCCGGCCGGCGCATTGTCGATGCGCTGGTCGATCTGCCTTTCGCCCTGCCGACCTCGGTGGCTGGCCTGACCCTCGCCGCGCTGCTGGTGCCCAACGGCTGGATCGGCCAGTGGCTGGGCTTCAAGGTGGCCTACGCCTACGCAGGTATCGTGGTGGCGATGGTGTTCACCAGCATTCCCTTCGTGGTGCGCACGGTGCAGCCGGTGCTGCAGGACCTCGGCTCGGAATACGAAGAGGCTGCGCGCACCCTCGGCGCCAGCCGTGTGCAGACCTTCCGCAAGGTGATCCTGCCGACCCTGGCGCCGGCGCTGGTCACCGGTGGTTCGCAGGCGTTCATCCGCAGCCTCGGTGAGTTCGGCGCGGTGATCATGATCGCCGGCAACATTCCCTATCAGACGGAGGTCAGCTCGCTGATGATTTTCGTCCGTCTGCAGGAATTCAATTACCCGGCGGCGGCAGCCATCGCTTCGGTGATTCTGCTCGCGTCGCTGACTCTTCTGTTCCTCCTGCAAGTCGTGCAGGGGCGTCTGTTCGCATGGCAACGGCAAGGTCGATGAAAAAGCCCCAAGATTGGCGCCAGTGGGCGCTGGTAATCCTCGGCCTGACAGTGGTGGCGCTGATTCTGCTGGTGCCGCTGGCGCTGATCTTCACCAAGGCCCTGGCCGGCGGACTCGACCTGCTGTGGAGCAACCTCGGCGAGGACTACATGCTCCACGCCATCGGCCTGACCCTGCTGGTGGCGGCGATCACCGTGCCGCTGAACCTGTGCTTCGGCATCTGCCTGGCCTGGTGCGTGACCCACTACGATTTTCGTGGGCGCAAGCTGCTGACCACCCTGATCGACATCCCCTACGCGGTGTCGCCGGTGGTGGCCGGTCTCTGCTACCTGGTGGTCTACGGCCTGGAGAGCTTCATCGGCCGCTGGTTCTACGATCAGGGCCTGCAGCTGATGTTCGCCTGGCCGGGCATCGTCATGGTCACCGTGTTCGTCACCGCGCCCTACGTGGCACGCATCCTGATCCCGGTGATGCAGACGCAGGGGCAGGATGAGGAAACCGCCGCCATGTGCCTGGGCGCCAGCGGCTGGCAGATCTTCCGCCGCATCAGTCTGCCGAAGATCAAGTGGGCGCTGCTGTATGGCGTGGTGGTGACCAATGCCCGTGCGGTGGGCGAGTTCGGCGCGGTGTCGGTGGTGTCCGGCACCATCATCAACCAGACCCTGACCCTGCCGCTTTTGGTCGACCAGCTCAACAACGACTACAAGCCGGCAGCGGCCTTTACCGCTGCTGGCCTGCTGGCGTGCATGGCGCTGCTCACACTGTTCCTCAAGACCTTCATGGAGTGGCGTCAGCGCGTGCTGATGCAGCGCGCCGAGGCGTGAGCCGGGTGGCGTTGGCGGGCGGCACTCCGTTGTAGCCGTTATGACCTATCGCGGCTAAAGCCGCTCCTACGGAGCGTGGTGCTGGCGTGCATGGCGCTGCTCACGCTGTTCCTCAAGACCTTCATGGAGTGGCGTCAGCGCCGCCTGATGCAGCGCGCCGAGGCGTGAGCAGGGTGGCGTTGGTGGGCGGCGCTCCGCTGTCGCCGTTATGATCTATCGCGGCTGAAGCCGCTCCTACGGGGTTAGGTGTAGGAGCGGCTTCAGCCGCGATGCTCTTCCGCCACCCGCACCTGATTGCGCCCGCCGTGCTTGGCCGCATACAGGGCCTTGTCGGCACGCTCGCGCAGCTGTTCGGCCTGGCTGTGCACATCGGTGCCGGCGACACCGGCACTCAGGGTGCAGGAGAACTCGCCGCCATCGGCGATGAAGCGCAGCTCGGCGAAGCGTTCGCGAATTTCATCGACGATCTGCTTGGCCTGCTGCGGCGTGCAGTCCGGCAGCACGGCGAGAAATTCCTCGCCGCCATAGCGGCCCAGGCTGTCGACCCGACGCAGGCGCTGGCGCAGCAGGTTGGCCAGGGCGCGGATGACGTTGTCCCCTGCGGCGTGGCCATGTTCGTCGTTGACCCGCTTGAAGTGATCGATATCCAGCATCACCACGCTGGCGCGGTCACCGGTGCGCAGCGCGCGCTCCAGTTCGATCGCCACCTGTTCCTTGATGTCGCCATGCTTGAGCAGGCCGGTCAGGCTGTCGCGTGACAGGGCGTCGGACAGCAGGCGGGCGCGCTGCGCGCGGGAAAACACGGCGGCGACCAGTGCGTTGTCGGATATCGGCTTGGTGACGAAATCGTCACCGGCCTTGATCAGCGCATTCATCTGCTTGGCGATGTCGGTTTCCGCCGACAGGTAGATGATCGGGATGCGCAGCCAGTCGTCATTGCAGCGGATGATCTGCGCCAGTTCGGGGCCGGTGCAGTGCGGCATGTTGACGTCGAGCAGCACCACTTCAGGGTTGAAATTGCGCAGGTGCTCGAAGATTTGCGCCGGGTCCTGCAGGATTTCCACCAGCATGCCGGCGTCGCGCAGTACCAGGCTGTAGCGGCTGGCCAGATCACGGTCGTCGTCGACGATCAGCACCCGGTAGGACTCGCCGCTCTGCTGGGCGAAGCAGCGCTCCAGGCGGCTTTCCAGCTGCGGGATGTCCACCGGCTTGGCGAAGAAACCCAGCGCACCGGCGCGCACCGCCTGCAGCTGAGTGGCGAAGTCACGCTGCTGGGTCAGCACCAGCAGCGGCAGGGGGGGTTCCAGGCGCTGTTGCAGGCGTGCGGCGTAGTCCAGGCCGCTGCACTCCTCGCCGGCCAGATTGACATCGACGATCAGGGCGTCCGGCAGTTGCTGCTGCAGGGCGGCGTCCAGATCGCTTGTCGTGCGGAAGTGCGCGGCACGATAGCCAAAGTTGCTCAGCGTCAGGCGCATGTTCTCGCCGACGGCCATTTCGTCTTCGAGAATATAGATGAGTCGGGTATCGCCCTCGGTGCGCGCCACCGGCCTGGTCGTTTTCTGCTGTTCGCCATGGTTGCCGTTGGCATCCGACTGGTCGCCGAGCTGCTGCAGTGCGACGACGAAGGCTTCGAGTTCCTGTTGCTGACGCTGCTGCTGATCCAGCCAGCGTTCGGCCTGTTGTTCCAGCTCACGGGCCTGCTGGCCCAGCTGGGTGAAGCCGAAGGTGCCGGCGCTGCCGGCGAGGCGGTGCAATTGGTCACGCAGTGTCTGCAGCAGCTGGTCGCGCTGTCCGTCGTAGGTCTGCAGCAGTCGCTCGCCCTGTTGCACCAGCTCCGGCAACTCCTGGCGCAGGCGTTCGCTGAATTGCTGGCCGAGCTGTTGCAGGCGTTGCTGCAGAGTCTGCGGGACGGCATTGCCCTGCTTATCCATGGCGCTGGCTCCAGATCTGTCGAATCTGCGCGGCGAGCTGCATGGGGTCGAAGGGTTTCACGATCACGTCGAGTGCGCCGAGGCTACGGTAATGCGCCACCTCACCGGGTTGCACCTTGGCGGTCATGAAGGCCACCGGCACGCTGTCGATGTCCACCAGCTGACGGAGCTTTTCCAGCGTTTGCGGGCCATCCATGCCGGGCATCATCACGTCCAGCAGGATGAAATCGGGAGCAAAACCCTGGACCTGATCCAAGGCGTCCTGTCCGCTGGCGCAGCTCAGCACCTGGAAACCGCCGACGGCTTCGAGGGCGACCTTGGCCACGGCCTGGATCGAGGGGTCGTCCTCGACGTGAAGGATGCGCTTGAGCTCAGTCATGGCGGGTCTCCTTGGCGGGTAACAGGCGGTTGAGCATGTGCAGGAAGTGTTGTCCATCATTGCGTGATTTGGCCAGTGCCGCGCTCACCCCGGCCAATTCATGGCCATCCATCTCGCTGGCCGAGAGCACGGCCACCGGTAGCCCTGGCCGCTGGTGTTGCAGTTCGTCGAGCAGCTCCAGGCCGTTGCCGTCGGGCAGACCGAGATCGAGCAGAACCAGGTCGAAAGGCTGCTCGGCGAGCAGGCGACGCGCTTCGGCGAGGCTGTCGGCGGGAACGAACTCGGCCAGCTCGCGGCCCTGTTCGGCGACCACCATACGCAGATCGTGATCGTCTTCCACGTGTAGCACGCGTGGGCTCTGCGGCAGATTCTGCAGGGCCTGAGCAAGGGCGGCGAGCAGGCGCTGCGGGTCGATCGGCTTGCTCAGCCAGTCCAGCGCGGGCACGCCGTCCAGTGCCAGGCGGCCCTCCTCACAGGCGGCCGATACCACCAGAATTGGCAGCTCGCGATAGCGCGCGTCGGCGCGCAGTTCTTGTACCAGTTGCATGCCGTCGCCGTCCGGCAGGCGCAGGTCGAGGCTAATGGCAGCGGGCATTTCCTCGCGCAGGCAGGCACGTGCTTCGTCCAGGCTGTGGGCCAGACGCACGCGGTAGCCGGCGTCTTCCAGCAACTGGCGCAGCAGGTTGGCGATGTCCGGTTCGTCTTCGACCACCAGCACGTTGCGCCGGCCGTCGCGGGTGGCGGGCAGGGCCGGCTCGGCCAGCATCGGTAGCTCGAACCAGAAGCAGGTGCCCTGGCCTTCTACCGAGTCGAAGCCGATCTGTCCGCCCATGCGCTCGATTAGTTCCTTGCTGATCGCCAGCCCCAAACCGGTGCCACCTTTGCTGCGGCTGTCGCTGGCGTCGGCCTGGGAGAACTTGCTGAAGATACGTTGATGGAATTCGGCGGCGATCCCCGGTCCTCGGTCGATGACCTCGACGCGCACCCGCGGGCCGCTGCGCTCGGCACGCAGTTTGACCTCGGCGCCGGGTGGTGAGTACTTCACGGCGTTGGAGATGAAGTTGGCCAGCACTTGCTGCAGACGCATGGCATCGATCCGCACGCGAGCCGGCAGGCAGTCGAGCAGGCGCAGCTGGACCTGATTGCGGTCGGCGTAGGCCTGGTTGTTGTCCAGCGCTTCCTGCAGCTGCTCGGCAAGGCTGCAGGGTTGCAGGTCGAACTGCATCTTGCCGGCCTCCAGCTTGTCCATGTCCAGCAGATCGTTGATCAGGTGGCTAAGGCGCTGGCTGTTGGCCTGGGCGATGCCCAGCATGGTGCGCATGCTTTCCGGTACCGTGCCCAGTGCGCCGCCATTGATCAGTCCCAGGGAGCCGGCGATGGCGGTCAGCGGGGTGCGCAACTCGTGGCTGACGGTGGAGACGAATTCGCTCTTCAGACGTTCGATGCGCTTGGCTTCGCTCTGGTCCATGGTGGTGCCGGTGATGCGCAGCGGGTAGCCTTTGTCGTCACGCTGGATGTAACCGCGCAGCAGCACCGGCAATTCGCTGCCGTCGACACGTAGCAGGCGACAGTCGATGGTGAAGTTGCTGGCGCCCGCGGACAGCGCCTGTTTCAGACGGGCGCGCGTTGCGGGCAGATCGTCCGGGTGCACCAGGTTTTCCCAGGCCCAGGGGGCATCGGCAAAACCCGGCGGGCCCTGCTCCGGATAGCCGAGCATCTGCCAGCCGTGGGCCGAGGCGAAGAAGCTGCCGGCCTTGACGTCGATGTCCCACCAACCGTCATTGCCGCCCTTGAGCGCCAGTGCAAGGCGCTCTTCGCTGCGGTGCAGCTGTTCGGTGATGCGCTCGGCCAGCTGTTGTATCTGCTCGCGGCGCAGGCTCAGGCTGCTGATCAGAAAGAACAGCAACAGGCTGATGCAGACGCCCAACGCCAGCAGTGAGCCCTCGCCGCGGTGGGCGGCGTCGAGAAAACCTGGGGCGTAGTGAAAATTCAGGTACCAGCGCTGGCCGAACAGTTCCAGCTCTCGTTGGGTGTCGGCAGGCGTATCGATGGCGTTGTCAGCGCTGCTGTAAAGCAGGTCGGCGGCGGCCGTATCGGGGCCGGCGTAGAGCTCGAACTCCAGGTCGCGTTGGCGTGCACCGAGGATGCCGTGCATCAGGTCGTGCGCGCGGTAGGGGCTGTAGGCAAAGCCGCGCAGCGCGGCCAGGCGCTGCTCGGGAGTGTCCAGCGGTTGGTCATGCCGGTACACCGGGGTGTACAGCAACAGTCCGGGTTGGACCTTGCCGTGGGTTTCCTGCACCAGCGTGACGCGGCCGGAGAGACGGCTCTGGCCGCTGCGTGCGGCGCTGAGCATGGCGGCCTGGCGCACGGGTTCGGACAGCATGTCGAAGCCGAATGCGGCCAGGTTGCGTCCGGCGAAAGGCTCGATATAGCGGATGGCGCTGTACTGCGTGCGCTCGCCAAGCGGGCGCACGCGGAAGTTGGGGTAGCCCTCGGCACGCATCTCGGTTTCGAAGGCGTGCAGCTGTTCGGTGGGCAATACCTGGCTGAACCCCAGGCCCTGGATGCCCGGGTAGCGTTCTTCCAGGTTCAGACGACGTGCGTAGGCGCGCCAGTCGTCGCGACTGACCGCTTCGCTGGCATCGAGCAGGGCGGCGGCGCCGAGCAGGATGCTTTCTTGGTTATGCATGCGCTGGATGATGGCCTCGCTGATTTCGTCGGCAAGGAGCTCGAGCTGGCGTGAGGCGGACGCGCTCTGACTCTGGCGCAAGCTGTCCCAGGCCAGCAGCGTCGTGCCGAGCGCCAGTGCCAGCACGCCCCAGGCCAGCAGATTGTTGCGGCTGAACAGCTGCCCGAGCAGTTGCAGGCGCAGCGTGATGTTGTCGCTCATGGCTGCACCCCGACTTGCGGCAGATCCAGCCAGAAGGTGCTGCCTTGTCCCTCCACGGAGTCGAAGCCGATACGTCCACCCATGTGTTCGATGATCTCCTTGCTGATCGCCAGGCCGAGGCCGGTGCCACCCTGGCGGCGCGTGTCGCCGGCATCGGCCTGGGCGAACTTGCTAAAGATACGTGGTTTGAAGTCCTCGGCGATGCCTTGGCCGTAGTCGCGCACGCTGATGCGCACCCAGCCCTCCGCGAATCCAGCTGCCAGCTCGACGGTTTGCCCTGCTGCGGAAAACTTGGCGGCATTGGACAGCAGGTTGGCCAGTACCTGCTCCAGGCGCTGAGCGTCGGCCAGCACCTGGCAGTCGCCGCCCGGCAGCACCTGCAGTTGCACCTGGTGACGTTCGGCATAGGGCTGGTTGTTGCGCAGCGCCTGCAGCAGCAGCGGGCGCAAGTCCAGCGGCTGCAGATCGAAATGCATCTTGCCGGCGACCAGCTTGTCCATGTCCAGCAGATCGTCGATCAGGTGGCGCAGGCGCTGGCTGTTGCTCTGCGCGATCTCCAGCATCTGGCGCATGGCCTGCGGCACCGCGCCAAGGGCGCCGCCGTTGATCAGGCCGAGTGAGCCGGCGATGGCGGTCAGCGGCGTGCGCAGCTCATGGCTGACGGTGGAGACGAACTCGTTCTGCAATTGCTCGCCGCGCTTGCGTTCGCTGATGTCGCTGATGAAGCCGTGCCAGAGCGTTTCGCCGCCGGGCAGGCGCTGCGGTGCGGCACGCCCCTCGACCCAGAGCGGACCGTGCAGTGGATGCAGGACGCGGTATTCCTGATGCCAGGTGCTCAGGTTCGCGGCCGAGCGGGCGATGGCGGCGTGCACCTGTGGCGCGTCATCCGGATGCAGGCGGGCGTGGAGTGGGCCGGCATCCTCGCTGACTTCTTCTGGCGTGCAGCCGTAAACGTCGCGGATTCCGGCGCTGGCATAGGGGAAGCAACTGCTGCCATCGGCGCGCAGCAGATACTGGTAGACCATGCCCGGCAGCTGTGCGGCGATGCGCTGCAGGCGCAGGCGCGCCTCTTCGCGCTGGCTGAGATCGTTGGCCACCAGCAGGTAGCCTTGGAGCGGCTGGCCTTCGGCGCGGATCGGCGAGAGATTCAGGCGCACCGGCAGATGCTGTCCGCTGCGTGCGCGCAGTTGCCCCTCGGTGCTCTGCGGCCCGCTGCTGCAGGCGGTGCACAGGCGTTCGTACTGGCCTGGTTCGAGCAGTAGCTGCGGCAGGTACTTATCCTCCAGCTCAGCGGGCGAATAGCCCAGCAACTGCTGCGCTTCATGGTTGCTGCGCAGTACACGGCCCTGTGGGTCAAGCACCAGCACTGCACTGCCGGCGTTGTCCAGCATGGCCTGGTGCATGGCGCTCTGTTCGGCCTGGCGGCGCGCCTGCAGGCGCAGCTCGAACAACTCCCCGGTCAGCTGCGCCAGGTGCTGCAACTGAGCACGCTGGTGGCTGTCGAGGTGGCGCGGCTGGCGGTCGATCACGCACAGGGTGCCGAGCGCCAGGCCCCGGCCGTCGTGCAGCGGCATGCCGGCGTAAAAGCGGATATGCGGGTCGGAAGTGACCAGCGGGTTGTCGCGAAAACGCGCGTCATCCAGGGCATTGTCCACTTCCAGGGGCGCGTCGGCGGCCACCGCATGGGCGCAGAAGGCCAGCTCGCGCGCGGTTTGCTCGGCATCCAGGCCAACCCGGCTCTTGAACCACTGGCGCTGGGCATCGACCAGCGAAATCAGGGCGATAGGGGTGTCGCAGATCTGCGCAGCCAGCGCGGTGATGTGGTCGAACATCGCTTCGGCCGGGCTGTCGAGCAGTTCCAGGGCGTGTAGGGCGGCCAGGCGTTCCTGCTCGTTGGCGGGGATCGGGGCTTGGCTCATGACGCGCTCCCTGTGATCGGTAGTTCGAACCAGAAGCTAGCACCTTGGCCTGGGGACGAGTCGAAGCCGATATGGCCGCCCATGCGTTCGATGATTTCCTTGCAGATGGCCAGCCCCAGCCCGGTGCCGCCCTGTTGCCGGGTGTCCCCGGAGTCGGCCTGGGAGAACTTGCTGAAGATGCGCGGTTTGAAGGCTTCCGGTATGCCGGGGCCGCTGTCCGCTACGCTGACGCGCAGGACCTCGCCGCACTGCTGCAGGCGCACCTCGACGCTGGCGCCCGCTGGCGAGAACTTGGCGGCGTTGGACAGCAGGTTGGCCATCACCTGGGCCAGGCGCTGAGCGTCGACCCGCACTTGGGCGTCGCCCTCAACCTGCAGGCGCAATTCGACCTGATGCTGCTCGGCATAGGGCTGGTTGTGCAGCAGCGCCTGTTCCAGCAGTGGCTGCAGTGCGCGTGTCTGCAGGTCGAAATGCATCTTGCCGGCTACCAGCTTGTCCATGTCCAGCAGGTCGTTGATCAGGGCGCTGAGACGCTGGCTGTTGCTGTGGGCGATGCTCAGCATCTGGCGCATGCTTTCCGGTACGGTGCCGAGGGCGCCACCATTGATCAGGCCGAGCGAGCCGGCGATGGCGGTCAGCGGCGTGCGCAGCTCGTGACTGACGGTGGAGACGAAATCGTTCTTCATCTGCTCGATGCGCTTGCGCTCGGCGATGTCGCGGATCACCGCGATGAAGCGGCGCTGGCCCTGGTGGCTGATCTGCGACACCGCCAGTTCCATGGCGAAGCGCTCGCCGCTCTGGCGCAGGCCTTCGAGCTCGCGCACCTGGCCCACCACCCAGGCTTCGCCAGTGCGCAGGTAGCGCTGGATGTAGCCGTCATGGGCGCTGCTGTAGGGCTCGGGCATCAGCATCCTGACGTTCCTGCCGGCCACCTGCTGCTGCTGGTAGCCGAAGATCGCTTCGGCGGCGTGGTTGAAGGTCTCGATGTGGCCCTGCTCGTCTATGGTGACGATGGCGTCGACCACGTTGTCGAGCAGGGTGCTGAGGTAGTGTTCGCGCTCGCGCACCGCGCGCTCGGCGACGACGCGGTCGCTGAAGTCCTGGATCTGCGAGACGAAGTGCACCGGTTGTCCTTCGCCGTCGCGCACCAGCGACACGCTGAGCAGGACCCAGAGCGTACGCCCCTGCTTGTCCAGGTAGCGTTTCTCCATCTGATAGGCGTTGATCCGCCCGGCCAGCAGATCGGCGACGTTCTGCCGATCGGCATCGAGATCGTCCGGATGGGTGACCTGCTGGTAGGTGCAGGCCAGCAGCTCCTCGCGTTCGTAGCCGAGCATGCGGCACAGCTCGTCGTTGACCTCCAGCCAGCGGCCGTCCGGGCTGATCAGTGCCATGCCCTGTGGCGCGGTATTGAAGGCATTGAGAAAACGCTGTTGGCTCAGGCGCAGTTCGTCCTCTATGGCCTGGCGTTCGCTGATGTCCCAGATGAAACCGTCGATCCACAGCAGCCTGCCGTGGCTGTCGTATTCGCCACGGCCTTTCTCGCGCACCCAGACATTGCGGCCATCGGCGTGACGCAGGCGATAGGTCAGCTCGAAGCTTTCCTGGCGCTCGATGGCTGCGCTGGCGCGCAGGGCGTCGGTCAGATCGTCAGGGTGAACGATGCTGGAGAAACTGCGTACGCGGTTGCCGATGAAGTCGCTGGCGGGGTAGCCGCAGAGGTTGGCGATTTCCTCGCTGATGTAGCGCATGCTGCGTTGCGCGTCGTTGGCGCAGCGATAGACCACGCCGGGCAGGTTGGCCACCAGGCCGCGGAAGCGACTCTCGCTCTTCTGCAGGGCGCGGGTTGTCTGCTGCAGTTCGCTGATATCGCTGGCGATACCGAGGAAACCGGTGATCTGGCCACTCTCGTCGAACATGGCACTGACGGTGAGGTTGACCTGACGCAGGCTGCCGTCCTTGTGGCGATAGGTCCACTGGCGGGTTTCCGGCTCGCCGCCGCGGGCGTTGTGCACGAACACCTCGAAACCTTCCACGGGCTGGCCGGCCGCCGCGCTCAACTCGATGGCGCGTGCCTGGATCTCCTCTTCGAGGTGAAGGATCGCCGGGGTGCGGTGACCGACCATCTCCTCAGCGCGGTAGCCGAGCAGGCGTTCGGCGCCGGAGTTGAACAGGGTGATGTTGCCGGCACTGTCGGAGGCGATGATCGACACCCCGGTGGCCGAGTCCAGCACGGCCTGCAGGTAGGCACGGGCCGAGCGCACGGCATGCTCCTGCTGCTGACGTTCCAGCATGGCGCCGACCCAGCGGGCGAACAGGCCGAGGAAGTCGCGGTCGGCGTCGTCGAAGGGGCATCTGCGCGGCTGTGGGTTGGCGAAAGCCAGCGTGCCGAAGGGCTTGCCGGCGACCCGGACCACGGTACCGATGTAGCTTTCCAGGGCGAACTGGCCGTAGCAGGGGTGGCCGCGGTGAGTCGAGTCGGCCATGTGGGTGATGGCCAGCGCCTCGTCCTGTTGCAGCGCCAGGCTGCAGTAGGTATCGCCCAACTCGAACTGCTGGCCGTCGCGCAGCGTGCCCACGGGCGACACTTGCACCAGCACCTGGTACTGCTCGCCTTCGATGCGACTGATGATGCCCAGCGGCATGCGGAAGTGATCGGCGCCCAGGCGCAGAGCCTGGCGCAATTGCTCGGTGCGGGTCAGGCTGGGCAGCGCGGCAATCTCATTGAGCGCGCGTAGCGCTGCCTGTTGACGCTGCATCAGGCGTTGGGTGCTGCGCCGAGTGCTGCGCAGCAGGCCCAGCAGCAGGGCTTCGGCGCCGCACCAGGCGAGCAGCCACTTGATCACCAGCCAGCGCTTGTCGCGGCGGTGCACATTGTATTGATCGCTGATGTCATGCCAGATCAGCGCGACCGCCAATGGTCCCTGGCTGGGGGCCTGTACTTGCTGGTAGCTGCTGAGGGCAACCTGATTGACCAGATAATGCCGTTCACCATCCTCCAGCAGGCGCACGCTGTCGCCCTCTGCCGGTGAGGGCAGTCGCGGCTGTTGTTGCCAGGTCAGGACCTGAGGGCGCGAATGGCCCATCATTTGCCAGCGTTGCGCATCACCAGTCACACCGCGTAGCGCCTCGCCACTGTCCGAACTCAGCAGCAGATCCTCGCGCAGCAGCAGGGCGACGCCGCTATCGAATTCGCGGTCCAGTTGCGCCAGGTCTTCGAGCACGCCCATGGCCACCTCGATGGCGCCGACCTGGACCGGCCCATTCGCGCCCTCGGCCAGTAGCGGAGCGATTGCCCGCATGCCGATGCTGCCTCGGGTCAGGCCCAGGCCGGCCTGGCTTCTGGCGCTGCGCAGCGCTTCCCGTACCATGGGGCGCCAGCCGACCTGCAGATCGCCGAAGTGCTCGGGCTCATGCACGCGCAGCAGCACCCTGACGTCAGGCGCCAAGTGCACGTACAGGCGAAACGGTTGATGCGCTTGCAGGTTGCGCCAGCGTGGCGCCAGACGGGTGTAGAGCTGGCTGCGGATGCTGGCCAGGCTTTGCAGATCGCCCGCCGGCAGCGCATGGGCCTGACGTACCAGTTCCGTCACCCAGGCGTCGGCAGCGATGGTTTCGGCCAGCAGTTGCGTGCGTTCCTGCAGCCCATGTTGAGTGCTGTTCAGCGCCAGACGCTGAATCTCCGCCTGTTTGCCCATCTGCAATTGCCAGAGGGCTTCGCGCTCGTTCAGCGCACGACTCCCGAGAAAGGCGAAGAACAGCGCCAGGCATAAACTGCCGCCAATGACGATTCTGCGGCCAGCATCCCGCGGGCTGGCGTTGCAGCGGCAGAACCCGCGCTTAACCAGCCTCGGCATGTTCATCGGACGTACCTCAGGTCAGCCCGGCCAGGCGGCGCAAGCGCTGCACTTCCTGGCTATCGGCACTGTGCATTTCGACCGTGGCCAGACGCATGAGGATGGGCTCGCGGCGCGCGTTGCCGGGCGCCAGGCCATAACAGGCACCGATCAACACCCGCAGGCCAATGGGGAGACGCCAATGCACCTTGAGGCGGTTGGCCAGCTCGCTGCTGTACTGGTGCAGAGCTTGTTGCAGATGACCCTCGTGCAGCTTGAGGCCGCGTTGGCGCCAGCTCTGCGCCTGTTGCAGCACGGCCAGCTCACCCATGCGTTGCAGCATGGCCGCGCATTGCAGTGGCGCCGGGTCCAGTTGGCAGGCCTTGGCCAGTTCCGTGACCCTCAGGCGCAAGGTCAATTGCGTTTGCAGCAGACTCTCGCCAAGGGCCTTCAGGTCTGCGTCCTGCAGGCTGGCCAGCGGTCGCAGCGCCAGGCCCTGGACAAGGTTCAGCGCGGTGGCTGCACCCAGTCGGCGAACCGCGTCGGCCAGGCTGCTGCAGGGCTGCCCTGTACTGTTGTAGGGCGGGTTGTTGGCGGCTGCAACCAGCCGCGCCTGCACGGCCGGATCCTGCTGCCAGAGGTCGCCCAGCTGCTGCAGGCTGGTGGATGCTTCGGTGATGGCGAGCAACTGCTGGCGGAGATCATCGCGCAGCGGCAGATCGATTTCCTCGTCGCGCAATGCGCCCAGGTGCTGAAGAAAATCTTGTTCTTCGCCTGGTGGTGCTGCAGTGGGGGCGGGTGCCTCGGGCAGCAGCCGCTGCAGGCACTCCAGGACCTTGGGAACCTGGAAGGGTTTGCTGATGAAAGCATTGATCCCCAGCGGGCGTACCTCGAGCACGCTGTTGCGATCCGCTCGGGCGGTGATCATCACCAGCGGCACCTCGCGATCCTGGCTGCGTACGGCCTGCAGCAGCAGAGTGCCGCTACCGTCCGGCAGGTTCCAGTCGGCGATCACCAACTGAGCCGGCTCCCGTTGCCAGGCCGAAATGGCGTCCGCCACGCGTGCCTGGCAGTCAACTCGAGCGCCGGGGCGCAGGCTAAGTACGATCTGCTTGAGCAGATCGGCGATCCAGGGATCGTCTTCGAGAATCAGCACGCGCATGCTCAGCTCCTGGGGCTGGACTGGCTACTCTTCGCTTCGGTGAGTGTGGTTTCCACGGGCTTGGCAGGCACCGGTTGCGGGCGGCCGAAGTGGTAGCCCTGGCCATAATTGCAGCCTAGCTCACGGAGGAAATCGGCCTGGGCGGGTTGTTCGATGCCTTCGGCGAGCACTTTGAGACCCAGGCTCTTGCCCAGTGCGATCACGGCACGGGCGATGGCCGCATCCTCGGGGTCGTCGGGCAGGCCGCGCACGAAGCTCTGGTCCAGCTTGAGCTTGTCCACCGGCAGGCGCTTGAGGCGCGCCAGCGAGCTGTAACCGGTGCCGAAGTCGTCGATCGCCAGGCGCACGCCCAGCGCGCGCAGACTGGTGAGCAGTTTCAGCGCGGCGTCGGGGTCTTCCATGATCGCGCTCTCGGTCACCTCGAGCTCAAGTTGCTCGGGCGGCAGGCCGGTTTCGGCGAGCACGCTGGCGACTTTCTGGTCGAGTTCACCGCGACTGAACAGACGGCTGGAGACGTTCACCGCCACGAAAGCCATCGAGTGGCCCTCGGCATTCCAGCGCACCATCTGGCGGCAGGCCTGTTCCAGTACCCAGGTGTCGATGACGCCGATCATGCCGTTGTCTTCGGCGATCGGAATGAATTCGCCCGGTGGAATCAGCCCGCGCAGAGGATGTTGCCAGCGCACCAGCGCCTCCATACCTACCTGGCGACCGTCACGCAGGTCGTGCAGCGGCTGGTAGTACACGCGCAGCTCGTTGTTGTCCAATGCATGACGCAGGCTGCTGGCCAGCTCCACGCGCTGCCGGGCGTAGTCGGTAAGCTCCTGCACGTAGAAGGCATAGCCCTCGCGGCCGCTGCTCTTGGCTTTGAACAGCGCCGAGTCGGCATTGCGCAGTATTTGCTCGACACTGTCGGCATCTTCGGGGAACAGGCTGATGCCGATGCTGGCGCCGATGTAGAGCTCGTGGCCGTCGAGACGAAAGGATGTTTCCAGGCTGCGCAGCAGGCTTTGTGCCAGTTCGGCTGCCTGGGCGGCGTCAGCGCAGTTTTCGCTGAGTAGGCCGAACTCGTCGCCGCCTAGCCGGGCCAGGGTGGTGCCAGTGGGTAAACCTTGCTGCAAACGCTCGCCGACCACCTTGAGCAACAGATCACCGACGTTGTGGCCGAGGCTTTCATTGATGTGTTTGAAGTGGTCCAGATCGATCAGTAGTACTGCGCCGCGCAGCGCCTCGATCTTGCTGCGCTCCAGCGCATGAGCGACGCGCTCGGTGAACAACAGGCGGTTGGGCAGATTGCTCAGCGGGTCGTGGTGGGCCAGGTAGTCCAGCTCGCGTTGCGAGCGCTTGAGTGCGGTGATGTCGGAGAACACCGCCACATAGTGGCTGACTCGCCCTTGTTCATCGCGAATGACTCGGATGCACTGCCACTGCGGGTAAATCTCCCCACTTTTGCGCCGGTTCCACACCTCGCCACTCCAGGCTCCCCGGTTCTGCAGTGCCTGCCACAGGCTCTGATAGAAGGCGGCGTCATGGCGGCCGGACTTGAGCAGGCCGGGGTGCTGGCCGAGGATTTCCTCGCTGCTGTAGCCGGTGATGCGACTGAAGGCCGGGTTGACGTGAACGATGCGCTGTTCTGCATCGGTGACCAGTACCCCTTCCTGAGTCGCATCGAACACCGCAGCGGCCTGGCGCAGGCTATCGTCGGTGGCGCGTTGCTGGGTGATGTCGCTGGCGATACCGATGAAGCGCTGCGGTTGGCCTTCCTCGTCACGCAGCAGGCGGCCGCGTGAATGAATCCAGCGATAGCTGCCGTCGGCGTGGCGCAGACGGTAGATGTTTTCATAGGGCTGCTCGCTCAAGTCGGCGTTGAGCGCATGCAGCGCGCGCTCCACGTCATCCGGATGCAGGCGTGCGGCCCAATCTTCGCGGGTGCTACCCAGGGTTTGCGGGGTAAGGCCTAGCAGTCTGGCGTAGCCCTCGGAGAAGAACACTCGGCGGCTGCTCTCGTCCCAATCCCACAAGCCGTCGCGCGTGGCATCCAGCGCCAGGCGCAGGCGTTCCTCGTTGCCGGCCAACTCCAGGCGTGCGAGTCGATGTTGTTGCGCATGACGGTGTAGCACCAGATAAAGCAGTGAGCTGGTGAGCGCAACGAACAGCAGGCCCTTGAAAGATTGCAGGCGCTCCTGTTGCGCCACGGACAGGCCGAGGGCGGTCAGCAGTTGGTCGCTCAGCAGTATCCAGAGGCAGGCCAGCAACAGATAGCCCAGGGTCAGTCGCAAGGCGGCGGTGTCGATACGCATGAGTGGGCGGCTAAGCTCCCTGGAAATGTTGGGCAGTGGCAGTATAGATGGGCTGGGTCTGAAACATTCTTATCTAAAAGACCAACTGGTTTTCTGGCATGGGTCAGGGATAATGTGATCTGGTTCGTCCTTGTAGGACAACCGCGTTTCCCTATCAAGAGGCAACACCGCCTATGTGGTACAACGGTTTACTCGACCTGTCGGTCTGGCAACTGGTGGCTGCGACCTTGGTGATGACGCACGTCACTATCGTTAGCGTCACCGTCTATCTGCACCGCTATTCCGCGCACCGGGCACTGGAACTGCACCCGGCGCTCAAGCATTTCTTCCGTTTCTGGCTGTGGCTGACCACTGGCCAGAACACCCGCGAGTGGACCGCGATTCACCGTAAGCATCACGCCAAGTGCGAAACCGTCGATGACCCGCACAGCCCGGTCATCAAAGGTCTCGGCACCGTGCTGCGCAAAGGTGCCGAACTCTATCAGGAAGAGGCGAAGAACCAGGAAACCCTGCGCATCTATGGCAAGAACTGCCCGGATGACTGGATCGAGCGCAATGTCTATAGCCGCTATCCGATCGGCGGCGTGACCTTGATGGCGATCATCGACCTGGCCCTGTTCGGCGTGCTCGGTATGACCGTCTGGGCGATCCAGATGATGTGGATTCCGTTCTGGGCTGCCGGTGTGATCAACGGCCTCGGCCATGCGGTCGGCTATCGCAACTTCGAATGCCGCGACGCCGCCACCAACCTGGTGCCCTGGGGCATCATCATCGGTGGTGAAGAACTGCACAACAATCACCACACCTATCCCAACAGCGCCAAGCTGTCGGTGAGGAAGTGGGAGTTCGACATGGGCTGGGCCTGGATCAAGCTGTTCAGCTTCCTCGGCCTGGCCAAGGTGCAGCGCGTCGCGCCCATCGCCCATCGTGTCGAAGGCAAGGGGCATCTGGACATGGACACCGCCATGGCCATCCTCAACAACCGGTTCCAGATCATGGCGCAGTACCGCAAGTTGGTGATTGCGCCACTGGTCAAGCAGGAAGTGGCCAAGGCCGACGAATCCGTTCGTCACCTGTTCAGCCGTGCCAAGCGCCTGCTGTCGCGTGAGCCAAGCCTGCTGGAAGAGCAGCATCATGCACGCATTGCCGACATGCTGGCGCAGAGCCAGGCGCTCAAGGTGATCTACGAGAAGCGCCTTGCGCTGCAGCAGATCTGGGTCAAGACCAGCAGTAATGGCCACGACATGCTCGAGGCCATGAAACAGTGGGTGCATGAGGCCGAGGCCAGCGGTATCCAGTCCCTGCGGGAGTTCGCCGAGCAGCTCAAGACCTACTCGCTACGCCCCTCCGCCGCGACAGCCTGATCTCCGTTCGCTCTCATCGAAGGCCCGCCGAACTGGCGGGCCTTTGTGTTTGTCCAACGGCTCGCACTATGCTCAATTCAATGCGAGGCGAGGCGAGGCGGGATGGCCGCTGTAATGGACGATCAAGGCAACGCTGTTTCCGAGTTGGAAGAACTGACCCTGGCTCTGCTGCACAGTCGGGCTGAAGTGGAGCGCCTGGGTGAGCGCGAGCAGCTGTTCAGCAGCCTGCTGGGTAGCGTCAACGCGGTGCTCTGGGCCTTCGACTGGAACGAACAGCGGATGATCTACGTCAGTCCCGCCTATGAGCGCATCTTCGGACGCTCTGCCGCGCTGTTGTTGGCTGATTATGGTGAGTGGCGCAACAGCATCTATCCGGATGATCTCGATTACGCCGCCGAAAGCCTGGCCAAGGTGCTGGAAACCGGCGCCGTGGAGTCGCGCGAGTACCGCATCATTCGCGCCGATGGCCAACTGCGCTGGCTCAGTGACAAGTGCTTCGTAAGCCCCAGACCGGGTGCGGAGCCGGGCCGGGTGATCGTCGGTATTGCCGAAGACATCACCGAGAAGAAACGGCTGGAGGGCGAGCTGCATCGTCTGGCCACGACCGACGTGCTGACCCAGAGCAGTAACCGTAGGCACTTCTTCGAGTGTGCCCGCCGCGAGTTCGAGCATGCGCGCAAGTTCGGCAGCCCGCTGGCCTTCCTGCTGCTCGATCTTGATGATTTCAAGAAGATCAACGACCAGTATGGGCATCAGACTGGCGACGAAGTGCTGCGTCGGCTGGCTCAATGCGGCAGCAATGCCTTGAGGCGCGGCGATCTGTTCGGGCGTATCGGTGGTGAGGAGTTCGCGGCGCTTTTCCCAGGCTGTGAGCAGGATGTGGCCATGCAGGTGGCTGAACGACTGCAGCGCGAGGTGCAACGCCTCAGCTTTCGGCATGAGGGCACCAGCTTCGGCATCACCGTCAGTCAGGGCCTGACCAGTCTGCTGGCAACTGATGCCAACCTCGATGCGCTCTACGCACGTGCCGACGCAGCGATGTACGTGGCCAAGCGCCAAGGCAAGAATCAGATCGTCCTTGGCTGAGATTCTGGCGACTTTCCGCCTGGGAACGGGTTCTCATAAGCGGAAATTTGCCTATTCTCATTGTCATTGCATGGTCACTGCCCTGCAGGAAAAATGTAACCTATTGTTCTAGAAGCCTCGTGGGCTTGCTGTGAGAAACTGGCGCGTTATCTGCATGGGGTCCGGCAGATGCCGGCCAGGATGTCGGCGCACAATAACAACGACGAGAGAGCATTCACTATGCACCACTCTGCCCGCCTTATTTCGGCCGCTGCGCTGCGTTCGCCGTTGTTCTGTTCTTCCTGAGTTTTTCACGTACCCATTCGAGCCTGGTTCATACCCTGTCCCGGCTTGTGGGTGCGTATGCCCCATTCGTGCCGGCCTGCCTCTTCGTGCCGAAGTCTGCGCCGGACGATGCGTCACCTTAAACACACTGGAGAGAAACATAATGAGAAAGACCTCCCTGGCACTGGCCGTAGCCGCCAGCACCCTGGGCCTGAGCCAAATGGCGTCCGCCGACCTGATCGGCGACACCAAAGTCAGCCTGGAAGCGCGTAACTTCTACTTCAACCGTGACTTTCGTGAAGGCGCCGGTCAGTCCAAGCAGGACGAATGGGCGCAGGGTTTCATTCTGCGTATGAACTCCGGCTTCACCGAGGGCACCGTAGGGTTTGGCGCCGATGCCATCGGCATGTTCGGTTTCAAGCTGGATTCGGGTGGTGGTAGCGGTGGTAGTGGTCTGCTGGTGCCGGATCGTTCGGGAGGCTCGCAGGATAATTACTCAGATCTGGCCGTGGCAGCCAAAGCCAAGGTTTCCAACAGCACGCTTCGCGTCGGCCAGATGCAGTTCAAGAACGCAGCCCTGGCGTCCAGTGACGGCCGCCTGCTGCCGCAAGTGTTCGAGGCCGCCCATGTGGTCTCCCAGGAAGTTGATGGTCTGATGCTCGAAGGCGCCCATGTGCGTGAGGTCAATCACCGCAATTCCGGCGATTACGAAGACATCGCCATCACCAGCGGTGGTCGTCGTGGCATCACCACAACTGGTGGCACCACCAGCGATTCGTTCGACTTCATTGGCGGCACCTACAAGTTGACCAAGGATCTAAGCGCTGGCTACTACTATTCCAACCTGGACGAGCTGTACAAGCAGCACTCGTTCAACCTAGTGCACAGCTTCGCCTTGGGTGGTGGCAACCTGAAGAGCGACCTGCGCTACGCTCGCTCTACCGACGACGGTAACCGCAGCAACGTGGACAACAAGGCTCTCGGCGCCATGTTGACTTACTCGCACAGCGGTCACTCCTTCGGCCTGGCCTACCAGAAGATGAGCGGCGACACCGGCTTTGCTTATGTCAATGGCGCCGACCCGTTCCTGCACAACTTCGTGCAGATCCGCGACTTCGGCAACAAGGACGAAAAGTCCTGGCAAGCACGTTACGACTTTGACTTCGCTGCTATCGGTGTGCCTGGCCTGAAATTCATGACCCGTTACCTGAGCGGTGACAACATCGACCGCGGTGTGGGTGTTTCCGAAGGCAAGGAATGGGAGCGCGACATCGACGTGACCTACACTTTCCAGGAAGGTGCTCTGAAGAACCTCAGCGTGCGCTGGCGTAACGCGATGGTGCGCGACAATTTCGACCGCAATATCGACGAAAACCGTCTGATCGTCAGCTACACCCTGCCGCTGATGTAAGGCGAGAGGTTTTCGGGAGGCTTGTTAAGGCCTGACGTCCCGAAGGCTGAACGAAAATGCCCGTATCCATTGGATACGGGCATTTTTTATGGCGCTTGCGCTCAGCGTGCGTTTTCCGCTGGCGCCGCCGAGGTGGCGAGGATGGCGCTGGCCAGGGCCATGTCGTCGGCTTCCTGCAGTTGCGGATTGGCGCTGCGCAGTTGCTGCATTGCCGCTTCCAGATGTGGGCCGCGGATTTCGCCGTTACTGGCGACGAAGCTGCTGGCGTCCTCTTCGGCCGCTGCGACCAGCTTGCGATCCTTGAACGTCAGGTAGGTCGAGGCGGTAGTTGCGCCCGAGGAAAGAATGTCGCGCAGCAGGCCATCGGCTGCTGCGGTCTGGGCGATCAGAAAGGCACTGAACGCCAGTGCGGCACGGCTCGTTACACGCATGATGAAACTCCTTAGGGGTGGTTCCTCTTCTAGGAGTCGCGCAAGCCGTTGGTGGTTCCTTGCAGGCGATGGCCGGTTGCCAGGCTGATCAGTTGCTGAGCTTGCGCCCCCGCTGCTGATGACGCCTCCAGAGCAATGCCGAGAGTATTGCCAGTGCGCCGAACAGCAGAAATTGCCAAACCCAGGGCAGGTCCGGGAACAGATAAGTCAATGCGCCGACAGCGACCGCCACCAGGCCTATCCACAGCAGGTAGCCTCCGGCGCCGAACACCTCGAGAATCAGTAGCAGGGTGGCCAGGGCCAGCCAGTCCCAGAACGACAAGTTTTGCAGGTAGGTGATCATGGGAAGACGCGGCTACCCATACTCAGACTGTTCGCTGATCGCGCTTCGGTGTGCATCGCATAGACTCCATTGCCAGATCAATCAATCTAAGCACAGTCGTCCGGGCTCTGCCGCCGACCCCTTCGCAAGGTGGGCAGATGCCAGGCCATCCGTGGGAGCCAGGGCATGTTTACGCGTTCATTGATGGCGTTTTTGCTTACCGCTCTGTTGCTGGCCGGACAGGGCGCGGTGGCTGGTGAGCTCCTGAATGCCCTGCACCGTGCAGCGCCGCAGTTGGAGCCGCGTGCGTTGCAGGGAGCGCTACAGGCGCTGCGGTGCGCCGAGCGCGAAGGTGTGGGTGAAGGCAGGCGGTTAGC
>JAEYXX010000040.1 GCA_023431055.1 Pseudomonadota bacterium | reverse complement strand
GGCTTCAGCTACATGGAATACATCGTGCCGGGGCTGATCATGATGTCGGTGATCACCAACAGCTACGGCAACGTGGTGTCGAGCTTCTTCGGCAGCAAGTTCCAGCGCAACGTCGAGGAACTGCTGGTGTCGCCGGTGTCGCCGCACACCATCCTCATCGGCTTCGTCATCGGCGGCGTGCTGCGCGGGCTGGCAGTGGGTGTGATCGTCACCATCCTGTCGCTGTTTTTCACCCATCTGCAGGTGCATCACCTGGGGGTGACGGTGCTGGTGGTGCTGCTGACGGCGACCATCTTCTCCCTTGGCGGCTTCGTCAACGCGGTGTTTGCACGCAACTTCGACGACATTTCGATCGTCCCCACCTTCGTGCTGACGCCGCTGACCTACCTGGGCGGGGTGTTCTACTCCATCACCCTGCTGCCGCCGTTCTGGCAGACGGTGTCGATGGGCAACCCCATCCTGCACATGGTCAACGCCTTCCGCTACGGCATTCTCGGCGTGTCCGACATCCGCATCGGCGTCGCCATCGGCTTCATGCTGCTGGCCACCGCTGTGCTCTATACCCTGTGCATTCGGCTGCTGATCAGCGGCCGTGGCATGCGTCAGTGACGCTTTTGTGGGAGCGGATTCATCCGCGATTTCGCGGCGCAACTGGGCTTAAACGTTAATGTGTAGCCCGGATGAAATCCGGGAGTCCTCCCGCACCATCCCCGGATTTCATCCGGGCTACGCTTGAGTGCTCGCGGCTGCAGCCGCTCCTTGTGGCGGCGAGCGAAAAAACATAGCGAAATAACTTGCGCCCCTGTCAGTTACGCTGCAGCCGGTTAGACTCCGCCTCTACCAAGAAAAAGGGGCTGATCATGACCGTGCTGTTGCGTGTGCTTCCGTGGCTGTTGCTGGGCTTTTGTGCGTTGCCTGCAGTGGCTGCCGAAGGGCCGATGGTCGAGGTGGTGCCGGTGCGGCAGATGGAGGTGCGCGACGAGCTGATCACCTTCGGCTCGCTGCGTTCCGACGAGTCGGTGATGATCCGCCCGGAAATCGAAGGGCGTCTGGCCACCCTGCATTTTCGTGAAGGCCAGGCGGTAACTGCGGGGGATCTGCTGGTCAGTCTCGACGACGCCATTGCCCGCGCCGAATTCGCTCAGGCCCGCGCCAACCTCGATCTGGCCGAGAAAAACCACCAACGGGCGCAGATGCTCTTCCAGCGCGGCGCCAGCAATGCCCAGGCGCTGGATGAGGCGCAGAGCCAGCTGCAGGCCGCGCGTGCCAGCCAGGCACTGGCCCAGGCGCGACTGGACAAGACCCAGATCAAGGCGCCCTACGACGGTACGCTCGGTCTGCGCCAGGCCAGTGTCGGCGACTACCTGAGCGCCGGCCAGAACATCGTCAACCTGGAAGTGCTCGACCCGCTCAAGGTCGACTTTCGCATTCCGCAGAAGGCCGTGGCCCAGGTGCGCCTCGGCCAGACCGTGGAAATCACACTCGACACTTATCCTGGCGAGCGCTTTCGCGGCGAGATTTTCGCCATCAACCCGCGCCTGGACGAAGCCGGGCGCAGCCAGGCGATCCGCGCGCATATCGGCAACGATGACCGCCGCCTGCGCCCCGGACAGTTCGTCCGCGTTTCGGTGATTCTCGAGGAGCGCCCCGACGCGCTGGTGATTCCCGAGGAGGCGGTGATGCCGCAGGGCGACAAGCTGCTGGTCAATCTGCTGGTGGACGGTAAGGTCGAGCGCCGCGAGGTGACGCTGGGCAAGCGTTTCGATGGACTGGTAGAGGTGCGCGAGGGCCTGCAGGGCGACGAAACCATCATCAGTGCCGGCTGGCAGCGCGTACGCGAAGGGCTGGCGGTGCGCAGCAAGAGCGGGGAGCGCCAGCCGTGACACTCTCCGACGTCTGCATTCGCAGGCCGGTATTCGCCACCGTCCTGTCGCTGATCGTGGTGCTGCTGGGGCTGATGGCCTACGACCGCCTCAACGTGCGCGAATACCCCAATATCGACGTGCCCATCGTCACCGTGCAGGTCACCTATCCAGGTGCCAGCCCGGAAATCATGGAATCGCAGGTGGCGCAGCCGGTAGAGGATGTGCTGTCGGGTATCGAGGGGCTGGACTTCGTCACCTCCATCAGCCGTGCGGAAAACACCCAGATCACCGCGCAATTTCGCCTCGGCCGCAGCGCCGACGAGGCGGCCAACGACGTGCGCGATCGCCTGGGACGGGTGCGCAACCTGCTGCCGGACGAGGTGGACGAACCCATCGTGCAGAAGGTCGAGGCCGACGCCCAGCCGGTAATCTGGATCGCCTTCCACAGCCAGCAGCACAGTGCGATGGAGATCACCGACGTGCTGGAGCGGGTGATCAAGGATCGCCTGCAGACCATTCCCGGTGTGTCCGAAGTGCAGGTACGCGGTGCGCGTACGTTCTCCATGCGCATCTGGCTCGACCCGGAGAAGCTCGCCGCGCACAACCTCACCGTGCAGGATGTGGAGGACGCTCTGCGCCGGCAGAACGTGGAGATTCCAGCAGGCCGCATCGAGTCGCGCGAGCGCGAGTTCAGCGTGCTGTCGGAAACCGACTTGCGCACGCCGGAGCAGTTCAACGAGCTGATTCTCGATGATTCGCAGGGCTATCTGTTGCGTCTGTCGGATGTCGGCCGCGCCGAAGTGGGCGCGCGTGACGAGCGCACCGTGGTGCGTTTCAATGGCCTGCCGGCGGTGACCCTGGGCCTGGTCAAGCAGGCCACGGCCAACCCGCTGGATATCTCCGACGGGCTCGAAGCCGCCTGGGACGACGTCAAGGCGCTGTTGCCCGACGGCATGAAGATGACCGTGGCCAACGACAATTCGCAGTTCATCCGCGAGTCCATCGACAACGTCTTCACCACCATCTGGGAAGCGGTGGCGCTGGTCATCCTGATCATCTTCATCTTCCTGCGTTCGCTGCGTGCGACACTGATTCCGCTGGTGACCATTCCGGTGTCGCTGATCGGCGCCTTCGCCCTGATGTCGCTGATGGGCTTCACCATCAATACCCTGACGCTGCTGGCCATGGTGCTGGCCATCGGTCTGGTGGTGGACGACGCCATCGTCATGCTGGAGAACATCCACCGCCATATCGAGGCGGGGATGAAGCCGATGCAGGCCGCCTTCAAGGGCAGCCGCGAGATCGCCTTCGCGGTGATCGCCATGACCCTGACCCTGGCTGCCGTGTTCGCCCCGATCGGCTTCATGCAGGGCACCACCGGCAAGCTGTTCACCGAGTTCGCCTGGACCCTGGCCGGCTCGGTACTGGTTTCCGGTTTCGTGGCACTGACGCTGACGCCGATGATGTGCGCGGTGATGCTCAAGCCTCACTCGCACGAGCAGCGCCACGGCCGCGTGTACAACCTGATCGAAGGTTTCCTCAATGGCCTGACCTACAGCTACAAGCACAGCCTGGATCGCGCCCTGCATGCCTGGCCACTGGTGCTTGGCGTGTTGCTCGGCGCTTTCGTGATGTGCGCCTGGCTTTTCAGTGGCTTGCGTTCGGAGCTGGCGCCAACCGAGGACACCGGCACCATCGTCGGCGTGTTCAATGGCCCGGACGGTGCCACCATCGATTACACAGCGCGCTACGCCCGTGAGGTCGAGGCCGCTTACGCGAGCATTCCCGAGACCAATCGCTATCTGGTCATTGCGGGTTTTCCGACCGTGGCCCAGGGCATTTCCTTCATGAAGCTGGAGGACTGGGGCGATCGTTCGCGTAACCAGTTCGAGATTCGCAACGAGTTGCTGCCGCAGTTGCAGGATATCGCCGGTATGCGCGTCACTCCGGTCAACCGCCCGCCGCTTGGGCAGAGTGCGCGTAACCAGCCGATCAACTTCGTCGTGCGCTCGTCCATGGAGTACGCCGAACTGCAGGGTTACGTCGATCAACTGATGGAGCGCATGCGCGACTATCCGGGGGTCGAGGGCCTGGACAGCGACCTCAAGCTCAACTCGCCGCAGTTGCAGATTACCGTCAACCGTGAGCAGGCCGCCGCCGTTGGCACCGATGTGTCGGTGATCGGCCGCAGCCTGGAAAGTCTGTTCGGCAGCCGTCAGGTGACCCGCTTCAAGCAGAATGGCGAGCAGTATGACGTGCTGGTGCAGTTGCAGGACGTCGACCGCAGTAACCCGCAGGATCTGGATCGCGTCTACGTGCGTGACCGCGACGGTGGCATGGTGCAGCTGTCCAACCTGATCGAGGTGCGTGAAACGGTGGCGCCGCGCGAGCTCAATCACTTCAACCAGCTGCGCGCGGTGACTATCAGCGCCAACGTCGGCACCGGATACACCCTGGGCGAGGCGCTCAATCACCTGGAAAGCGTGGCGCGCGAGGTGTTCCCGCCGGAGACGCAGTATGACTACACCGGCACGTCGCGTGATTTCAAGGAATCCAGTTCGGGCATCCTGCTGATCTTCGCCCTGGCCCTGGCCTTCATTTTCCTGGTGCTGGCAGCGCAGTTCGAGAGCTTCAGCGATCCGCTGATCATTCTCTTCAGCGTGCCACTGTCGATGGCCGGCGCCTTGCTGGCGCTGAAGCTGTTCGGTGGCACCTGGAATATCTATTCGCAGATTGGTTTGGTGACCCTGATCGGTCTGATCACCAAGCACGGCATCCTCATCGTCGAGTTCGCCAATCATCTGTTACGTGAGGGCAGGGCCCTGCACGAGGCGGTGATCGAGGCTTCGGTGCAGCGCCTGCGGCCGATCCTGATGACCACCGGCGCCATGGTGTTGGGTTCGTTGCCGCTGGCCATTGCCACTGGCGCTGGTGCGGAAAGTCGTCAGCAGATCGGCCTGGTGATCGTTGGCGGACTAATAGTCGGTACCTTCTTCACCCTGTATGTGATCCCGACGCTGTACCTGCTGCTGCGCCGCTGGGCGCCGCTGCGCAAGATCGAAGAGGAGCCGGTGGCGGTCTGAATCCTCCAGGAGGGGCTTTAGCGGCAGTCGCGTCTACGACTGCAGGGATGCAGGATGCCCGAACTGAAAGCCCTCTCACGGATTACCGTTCAGCTTCGGTCGGCGGATGCAGTAGGACGGCCAACCCGCTAAACTCGCCCGGTTTTTCGCCACCCTGGATTGCGCCCCATGCAGCACCCCGCCGAACATTCCCCGCTGGGCAAGTCCAGCCAGTACATCGCCGCATACAGTCCCGAGCTGCTGTTCCCCATCTCGCGTACCACCAAGTGGGCGGAGTTGGGCCTGGATGGTGCCAGCCTGCCGTATCGGGGCGTGGATTACTGGAACTGCTACGAGCTGTCCTGGCTGCTGCCGTCCGGCAAGCCGGTGGTGGCCATCGGTGAGTTCGCCATCCCGGCTGACTCGCCGAACATCATCGAGTCCAAGTCCTTCAAGCTTTATCTCAACTCGCTTAACCAGACCGCGTTCGCCAGTTGGGACGAGGTGCAGGCTACCCTGGCTCGGGATCTGTCGAAGGTGGCCGGCAAACCGGTGGCGGTGCGCCTGCGCTCGCTGGGCGAGGTGTCGGCAGAGGGTGTGGCGACGCTGCCGGGGCAGTGCATCGATGAGCTGCAGATCAGCGTCAGCCAGTACGACCAGCCGCAGCCGGAGCTGCTGCGTTGCGACGCGAGCCGCGTGGTGGAGGAGAGCCTGCATAGCCACTTGCTGAAATCCAACTGCCCGGTAACCGGCCAACCGGACTGGGGCAGCCTGGTGGTCGAGTACCGGGGGCCGGCGCTGGATCACGCCAGCCTGCTGGCCTATCTGGTGAGCTTCCGCCAGCACGCCGACTTTCACGAGCAGTGCGTGGAACGTATCTTCCTCGATCTGCAGCGCCTGCTGCGGCCGCAGTCGCTCACCGTCTATGCGCGCTATGTGCGCCGCGGTGGGCTGGATATCAACCCGTACCGCAGCACCGAGGCAATCACCCCGGACAATGCTCGCCTGGCGCGCCAGTAATCCATGAAAAATGCCGCCATTGGGCGGCATTTTGTTTGAGTGCTCGGGCCCTATCTGCGGTAGGGCGTTCAGATGCCCATGTTGGCCAGGGTCTGCATGATATTGCGCAGGGTGCCGGCGAGGGTGGGATGGCTGGCCTCGAAACGTTCCACCGCCAGATTGACGCCATCGACTAGCGTGGCGTCGGGCGCTGCTGCGGCTTCGCGTGCCAGTTGCACTTCGATTTCCTGAGTCAGCAGGTAAAGCGATGCGCGTTCTTCCTCACTGAGCGGCGTGTCCTGGGTCAGGTGTTGCTGGAGGGCTTCCAGTTGCTGCTGCAGCTCGCTTGCGGGCATAGAGTTCTCCTTCTCGAATCGGCATAGGCATTGACCCCCAGCGCCGCCGGAAGTTTTCAGCCCGTACCTGAAGGTTAATCCAAGCACGCCGTCTTTGCCTGATCCCGATCAAGCTCTCAGGGCTTTTCACCCTTGCTGCGGCGCAGGCCGATATCGTCGAGGCTGGCCTTGATCTCACCCAGGTGGTCGACCACCGAATGCGCGCCCAGGCGATAGAGCTGCAGCGTGGCCTCGGCCCGCAGTTGTTCCTGCTCGCCTGCGTCCAGCGCCTGCCAGTCCGCCGGGGCCTGGCCGCACAGTTGGCCACAGGCCGCCAGGCCGATGGTCCAGCAGCCAGCATTGAGCCCGGCCTGCAGCAACAGCGGATTACCGCTGACGACGATGCAGCCATCCAGACGCTCGACGCCCAGTTGGCTCAACGCCTGCCAGCAGCTGTCAGGTGCGGGCCATGGCCGTGCCTGGCGATTGGTTGGCGTCGCCATGGGAACTGGCAGGGCCTGAGCCAGGCGCAAGCTGGCGTCGGCTGGCAGATCGTCCAGCCAGGCGCACGGCGTGCCGTTGTCATGCAGAGTTTGCAGCAGCTCGGCGGCGCCAGGGGTCAGCTCGGCATGTTCGTCCGCGACTTGGCCAAGCATCTGTTCCAGCGCCTGCAGCTGTGCTGCCGTAGCGGGCTTGCCGAGCAGAGCCTGCAGCGCTTGTCGAGGTGTGCCGGCGATGGGGTGGGCAGTGCGCTGTGGGTGCAAGCGCTGCAATGCGACGGGCAAGGTGCGTGCGCCGAAGTCGACCAGGCAGCCGGACAGTTGAAAGATCAGGGCAGTGCAGGGGGAGGGCATGGGATCATCCGTGGCAATGGCCCAGGCCAATCTAGCGGCAACGGATGACCGCAATATGACCGTCAGGTGACGGCGAACAGGGCGCGTACGTGCTCGGGCAGGGCCACCGACTTGCCGCTTTGGTGGTCGATCCATACCAGCTTGCAGTAACCCTCGCCGTAGATCGTCAGCGGATCCTCGGTGGTGCTCAGGCGGTGCTCGATAATCAGGCTGCTGCGGCCTACCGCACCGGCCCTCAATTCCACGACTACCGTCGCAGGATGCACCACGGGTTTCAGGTAGGTGTGCTGGGTCTGCAGTACCACTGGGCCGAACGGCACGTTGCTCATGGCCACGCCGGCCAGTTCGAACCAGGCGACGCGGGCTTCTTCCAGATACTGCATGTAGATGATGTTGTTGACGTGCCCATAGCTGTCCATGTCGCCCCAGCGTACGGGGATGTGTGCGGTGTGCAGCAGGGTTTTATCGGTCATCGCTTTTCTTCGCTATGCTGCCCAATCTGGCCTTCAGGCTTTATACTACGCGGTATTCGGGCCGCTGGCGGTGGCCACCTTATTTCCCTCAAGGAGAGATTTCAATGCATGTGATCGGTGCTCGCTGGATCGCGCGCCTTGGCGGCCTGATGGCCCTGGTTGGCCTGAGCCTGGTGCCTGCCATGGGCCAGGCTGCTTCGGAAGAAGATCCCTGGGAAGGTTTCAACCGCCCGATCTTCCGTTTCAACGACACCCTCGATACCTATGCGCTGAAGCCCATCGCGCAGGGTTACCGGGCGGTTACGCCGCAGTTTCTCGAAGATGGCGTGCATAACGTCTTCGGCAACATCGGTGACGTCGGCAACCTGGCCAACAATCTGCTGCAGGGCAAGGTACACGATGCCGGTGTCGACACTGGGCGTTTGATCTTCAACACCACCTTCGGCCTGCTGGGGTTCTTCGACGTGGCCAAACACATGGGCCTGCAGAAGAACAGCGAGGATTTCGGCCAGACCCTCGGCGTCTGGGGCCTGGAGAGCGGTCCGTATCTGGTCATCCCGTTTCTCGGCCCCAGCACCGTACGTGATGCTGCCGGTCGCGTGCCGGACAGCTTCCTGACCCCGTATCCGTACATGGATCATGTGCCGACCCGTAATGTCACCCGTGGCGTTCAGGTGGTCGACACTCGTGCAAACCTGCTGCAGGCCGAGCGCCTGATCAGCGGCGACAAGTACATCTTCATCCGCAACACCTACCTGCAGAGCCGTGAGTTCAAGATCAAGGACGGCCAGGTCGAAGACGACTTCTGAGGCAGCCGCGTAAGCGGCGCTCTGTGGATATGAAAAAGGCGGCCCGAGGCCGCCTTTTTCGTAAAAGCAGATTTCAGCTCATGGAGATGATGGCCAGGCCCAATGACTGCCGACCATCGCCCAGGTCGGTTACCCGAACCACCTCTGCCTGAGCGTCGAGCCCGGCCAGTTCGCTGTGTTCGGAGGGAATATGAACCTTGACCTTGTCACCCGTGTTCAGAGTGACTTCGGCCTCGATATGCATGCCGGTACTGGACAGATCCAGGCACATTGCAGGGATTTCCCGGCCAGCATGATGGAGGACGACTGCTGCTTCCAGTCGCATGCGGATGTAGTCGCGTTTCTCGCTGTACGCTCGATCATTCTGACTCATGGGCCCGGTCCTCTTCTTATGAGCTCTTCCGCGGCTCTTATAACCCCCGTCGATTTGACCTGTAAAGCCGCCGAACGACGACCGGTCCCGGCTTGAATCGGCAGGCAGATGGGAGTACCGTCTGCCCCTTGAAATCGCCCTGGCGCCAATGACGCGGCGCCGCGCCACGGGCAGTGACCAAAATTGCCCTGGCGCAGTTTGCCTGGATACCCCATGCACAAAACCAGTGCCACTCTGCTGATCATCGACGACGACGATGTCGTGCGTGCAAGCCTCGCGGCCTACCTCGAGGACAGCGGCTTCAAGGTGTTGCAGGCCAACAATGGTTTGCAGGGGCTGGAAGTGTTCCAGCAGGAAGGCCCCGACCTGATGATCTGTGATCTGCGCATGCCGCAGGTCGACGGTCTTGAACTGATCCGACGTATCAACGCGCTCGGCGTCGAGGTCCCGGTGATCGTGGTATCCGGTGCTGGCGTGATGAACGATGCCGTCGAAGCCCTGCGTCTCGGCGCTGCCGATTACCTGATCAAACCCCTCGAAGACCTCGCCGTGCTGGAGCACTCGGTGCGCCGCGCGCTGGATCGTTCACGGCTGCGCGTCGAGAACCAGCGCTATCGCGAGAAGCTGGAGGCGACCAACCGCGAGCTGCAGGCCAGTCTGCACCTGCTGCAGGAGGATCAGAACGCCGGCCGCCAGGTGCAGATGAACATGCTGCCGGGGACGCCCTGGCAGGCTGACGGCCTGACCTTCGCGCATCAGATCATTCCGTCGTTGTATCTGTCCGGCGACTTCGTCGATTATTTCCGTATCGACGAGCGGCGTATCGCCTTCTATCTGGCCGACGTTTCCGGTCATGGCGCCTCCTCGGCATTCGTTACCGTGCTGCTCAAGTTCATGACCACCCGCCTGCTTTACGAATGGCGACGTGGCGGCACGCTGCCCGAATTCAAGCCATCCGATGTCCTCGGCCACATCAACCGTGGCCTGATCAACTGCAAGCTGGGCAAGCACGTGACCATGCTCGGTGGGGTGATCGACGAGCAGAGCGGCATGCTCACCTACAGCATCGGCGGGCATCTGCCGCTTCCGGTGCTCTACGAGAACGGCCAGGCGCGTTACCTGGAAGGCCGCGGCCTGCCGGTCGGTCTGTTCGAGGAAGCGCAATACGGCGATCTGGTGATGGAACTGCCGGAGTCGTTCAGCCTGACCCTGCTGTCGGACGGCATTCTCGATCTGCTGCCGGGGGACACGCTTAAAGAGAAGGAATTGGCGTTGCCACAACTGGTTAGCCAGGCTGGCGGTACGCTGAGTGGTTTGCGTCAAGTTCTCGGTCTGGCCAATCTGGGCGAGATGCCGGATGATATCGCCTTGCTGGTGTTGAGCAGGAACCTTGCATGAACCCTGGGATTAGCCCCGGTCGCATCCAATTTGCCGAGCAGGATGGAACATTCGTCCTGAAGTTCGTCGGTGAAGTCCGTCTGCCCCTGTGTTCAGCGCTGGATGCCACGATTGAAAAGATTTTTACCGCGTTGAATTTTTCGGCCATCGTCATCGACCTGACCGAAACTCGCAGTATCGACAGTACTACCCTTGGTTTGCTGGCGAAATTGTCCATTTTGTCGCGGCAGAAGGTTGGTCTGTTGCCGACCGTTGTCACCACTCACGACGACATCACCCGCCTGCTGGAGTCCATGGGCTTCGATCAGGTGTTCAATATCGTCGATCGGCCAATCCCGTGCCCCGAGTGCCTGGATGATCTGCCGTCGCAGGATCAATCCGAGGAAGTGGTCAAGGCCAAGGTGCTGGAGGCTCACCGTATTCTGATGGGGCTCAACGATTCCAACCGCGAGGCGTTCCACGATCTGGTCAGCGCGCTGGAACGGCACTGAGCCTCTGATCGGCCTTTGCGCGTCGCTTTGTGCGCGCCTGCCACGTTCGGCATATTGGAAAAAGGGTGTCAGCTTGGCTGACACCCTTTTTTCGTTCAGGCCTTGGCGGCCAACAGTGCTTCGAGCTTTTCCTGATCGCGGGCGAACAGGCGGATGCCCTCGGCCAGCTTCTCGGTGGCCATGGCATCCTCATTCAGGGCCCAGCGGAAGGCGCCTTCGTTGAGGCTCTGGCGAGGCTCGCCGGTTGCGCCAGGCTGTAGCTGACGGCTCAGTTGGCCATCGTCCTCGGCCAGCTTCTGCAGCAGGTCGGGGCTGATGGTCAGGCGGTCGCAGCCGGCCAGCGACTCGATCTGACCGAGGTTGCGGAAGCTCGCGCCCATCACCACGGTGTCGTAGCCGTTGGCCTTGTAGTAGTCATAGATGCGCGTGACCGATTGCACGCCTGGATCTTCGCTGCCCACGAAATCGCGGCCCTCGGCTTTCTTGTACCAGTCGTAGATGCGCCCCACGAACGGCGAAATGAGGAACACACCGGCATCGGCGCAGGCCTGGGCTTGGGCGAAGGCGAACAACAGGGTCAGGTTGGTCTGCACGCCGGCTTTTTCCAGCTGCTCGGCGGCGCGGATGCCTTCCCAGGTCGAGGCGATCTTGATCAGTACGCGGTCGCGGCCGATGCCGGCCTTTTCATACAGACCGATCAGGCGCTCGGCGCGGCGTAGCGTGGCGTCGGTGTCGAACGACAGACGCGCATCGACCTCGGTGGAAATCCGTCCCGGAATGACCTTGAGAATTTCCTGGCCTACGGCGACTGCGAAATGATCGCAGGCCAGCCCCAGATCACCCTGGCCGGCGCTCACCGCCTGGCCCAGCAGGTCGGCGTAACGGGGCAGGGTGGCGGCCTTGAGCAGCAGCGAAGGGTTGGTGGTGGCATCCACCGGTTGCAGGCGGGCGATGGCGTCGAGGTCGCCGGTGTCGGCGACTACGGTGGTGAACTGCTTGAGTTGTTCCAGCTTGGAGGTCATGACGAGGCCTTGTCGTTGCAGATGGCATGACCTTACCCGAGGCGCCCAAGACGCTCAACGGTCGGGTCACTGACAAAATTTACCTTTACCGGGCTGTGGTTTTTACAGGCTCGTTCGTCATTACCTATGACGATGCATGAGAACGCGCAGAAGTCGGCGGAGTCCGACTGTAGACGAGCCGCCCAGGAGCCCGAATATGTCGACCCGAACCCTGCCTTCTCGTTCAGTTTCTGCCGCACCGGATGCGCGCCAATGTCGCGAGTGGCTGCAGGCTGTCGGGCTGCGCTTCAGCATGCCCCGGCTCAAGGTGGTGGAGGCGCTATGCAGCGCCCCTGACGAACAGGGCCTGTCGGCGCGCGAGTTGCACCGGCAGCTGAGTGAGGCCGGTGAGCCGCTGTCGCTGGTCAGCGTGCGCCAGGTGCTGCGCCGCATGGAGGAGAACGGCCTGGTGCAGACGACCGGACGCAGTCGCTATCGCCTGAGTGCGCCGGATTAATGCCCGCGAAGCAGTTCGGCCGCCTGGTCGAGTAGACCCAGCGGGTCCTGCACCTTGTGAATGTCCACGGAAAGCAGCTGGCGGAAGCGCCGCGCACCGGGGAAACCCTGGGCCAGCCCCAGTACGTGGCGGCTGACATGATGCAGCGTGCCACCCTCGCGCAAGTGCTGTTCGACGTAGGGTTTCAGGGCCAGCAGGGCATCCATGCGGGTGATGCCCGCGTCCGCGGCGCCGAACAGACGGCTGTCCACCTGCGCCAGCAAATAGGGGTTGTGATAGGCCTCGCGGCCAAGCATCACGCCGTCGAAGGTCTGCAGGTGCTGCTCGCATTCCTCGAGTGTCTTGATGCCGCCATTGAGGATGATCTCCAGGTCGGGGAAGTCCCGCTTGAGTTGCGCGGCGACCTCGTAGCGCAGCGGCGGAATCTCGCGGTTTTCCTTGGGCGACAGGCCTTCGAGGATGGCGATGCGGGCATGCACGGTGAAGCTGCGGCAGCCGGCCTCGCGCACCTGGCCGACGAAGTCGCACAGCTCGGCGTAGCTGTCACGGCCATTGATGCCGATGCGGTGCTTGACCGTCACCGGGATGCTCACGGCGTCCTGCATGGCCTTCACGCAGTCGGCCACCAGCGCCGGGTGGCCCATCAGGCAGGCGCCGATCATGTTGTTCTGCACCCGGTCGCTGGGGCAGCCGACGTTCAGGTTCACCTCGTCATAGCCGTGTGCTTCGGCCATTTTCGCGCAGGTCGCCAGGTCTTGCGGGTTGCTGCCGCCCAACTGCAGGGCAATCGGGTGTTCGCACTCGCTGTAACGCAGGAAACGCTCGCGGTCGCCATGGATCAGCGCGCCGGTGGTGACCATCTCGGTGTAGAGCAGAGCATGGCGAGACAACTGACGGAGAAAGTAGCGGCAATGACGATCCGTCCAGTCCATCATCGGCGCGACGGAAAAGCGGCGGGAGAGGGCTGGGCGTTTGGAATCCTGAGACATGGGACGCTGTGACGGGCTGGAAAATGGCCGCGTATTCTAACAGCAAGCCCGCGTGGCCCGGGCTTTTGTTGCTGGCCGGTCAGCGGCTTTGCATCAGGCTGTCGGCCCGGTCTCGATCCAAAGCAGCATTGCCGGACTGAGGGGCAAGGGGCAAGCTGGCGACAAGCTGCCCGGAGAACCTTCGATGTCCAATCAAGCTCCCGTTACCCGTCGCCTGGCCAATGGCGCCGAGCTGCGCGCACAGCAGCAGCCCTGGGCGCAGCGGGCTGGGGTGTGCCTGCGGGTGGCAGCGGGCAGTCATGACGAGCCGCCGGCCTATCCGGGGCTGGCGCACTTTCTCGAACATCTGTTGTTTCTCGGTAGCCGCAATTACGCGCCTGATCAGGGGCTGATGGCGTTCGTCCAGCGCCACGGTGGCCTGGTCAATGCCTCGACCCAGGCGCGGCACACCGATTTCGTCTGCGAACTGCCGGCCGAGCTTCTGCAGCCGGCGCTAATGCGTCTGCTGGATATGCTCTGTCAGCCGCTGCTGGATATCGACGCGCAGTTGCGCGAGCGCGAAGTGCTGCACGCCGAATACCAGGCGCGTAGCCAGGATGCCGATAGCCGTATTAATCACGCACTGGGCCAGGCGCTGGCCGCCGGGCATCGCTGCGCTGAGTTTCTGGCAGGCGATCGCAGCACGCTGGTTGTCGAGTCCGCTACGTTTCAGCACGCGCTGCGTGCGTATCACCAGGGCCACTACCAGGCCGGACATATGTGTCTGACCCTGGTGGGGCCGCAAGCGCCAGAGCAATTGCTGGATATCGCCGAGGCGCTGCTGGGGCCATTGCCGGGCGCAAAGATCGAAGATTCCAGACCTGTGGCCGGTTTGCTGCCGCTGCGCGCTTCACGCCTGAGTCTGCAGCACGACCTGCCCGCCGTGCATCTGGGCTTTGCCGCTCAGGTCAGTGCATGTCAGTTGCAGGCACCGCTGGAGTTGTTGCTGGACGCCCTGCATGACCCCGCATCTGGCGGCCTGCTGGCTGGCTTGCGTGAGCGGCAGCTGTGTCGGCGTTTGCAGGTGCGGGAGCTGTATCGCCATCAGGGCCAATGTCTGCTGCGCTTCGATTTTCCCGGCGCCACGGCGGAGCAGGGCCCGGCCTTGCGTGCGGCCTTGCAGAGCTGGGCCGTGCAGCTGCATGGCCATGGACATTGGCCGCAGCGGCTGCAGCGCCACCAGCAGGCGACAGCGCTCAGATTGTTCGGACACAGCCCATTGGCGCTGGCGCGGCACCTGCAAGCACCCCAGCAGGAAAATGACAGCACCTTGCGTGCCCTGACCGAGCGGCTCTGCCAGCTGGCGCAAGGGGATGGTTTGATAGAGCTGCAATGCAGCGAGCGTGTGCAATCAGAGTGGCCCGCGACTGGATTGGCGCTGCCCCTACAGGCCTTGCCGGCCCAGGTGCTACCGCCGTTTGAGCACGAATGGCAGCTGTGCAGCGACGAGCCGCTGCTGGACAAACGCACCCCTGTGTCGGCCGTTCTGCCGTTGGCAGGATTGAGGCATTACCCTGGGCAGCCCGAAGGCGGTCCGGCCGCGCTTTACTGGCGCGGCGCCTGTGCCAGCAGCGTCGATGCAACGCTCAGCGAAGCCGCCCTGTTGGCGCGTAGCGTGGATCTGCGCTGGCGTGGAGAGCGGCTTGGCATCGCCAGCCAGCTCAACGTGCATGGCTCAGGCTGGACGCTGGCCTTGCAGGGGCCTGCAGCGCTGCTGCCGACTTTCAGCGCGCAACTGCTGCCGTTGTTGTTGGCGCCCGTAAGCGAGCCGGCCGAGCCCACGTCACAGGGCATGCTGTTGCGGATTCTGCTGCAGCGTTTGCCTCAGCTGTGCGAGCTGCCCGCTGCATCGACGCTGCAAGGGCTGAGCGTCGGCCTGGGCGAGGGGGAGCAGGCGCAACTGGCCGAATTGTGCACGGCGGTCGAGCCGCTGATGGATTTGCCGCCAACAGCAGGTGCCAGGAGAGGGATCGACTGGAACGGGGTCTCGCAGCCCGACACGGATGCGGCTCTGCTGTTGTTCTGCCCGCTGCCTGATCTCGACGCCTCTACCGAGGCGGCATGGCGGGTGCTCGGGCAGCTGCTGCAGGGGCGCTTCTACCAGCGGCTGCGGGGTGAGCTGCAACTGGGCTATGCCTTGTTCGCCGGTTTTCGCCAGGTGCAGGGCTGCAGGGGCCTGCTGTTTGCCTTGCAGTCGCCGGTCTGCGATGCGGCCGGCATCTTCGCCCATGTGCGCGCCTTTCTCGATGAGCAGCGCTCAGTGCTCGAAGGGCTGGACAATACGGCGCTGTCGGGTGCCCTTGATGCGTTGCAAGCGGTGTTGAGTCCGGCCAAGTCCAACCTGGCTCGCGCCGAGCATCTGTGGCAGCTGTATCTGGCGGGCTTGCCCGAGGCGCATCCGCAGCAGGTGCTGCAGGCATTGCAGGCGCTGTCCGCGAGCGATCTGCTGCGGGCGCATGAGCAGTTGCTGCTTGCCCGCGATTGGCGAGTATTGGCCAGCGGAGCGCCGGCCTAGGTCGCCCAGCTTTCCACTTTTCATCTCCATGAACCCGGCCCGGAACGGCTAGGCGCTCTGCCGTGGGCGTCTTTCTATATGCCTCTTCACAACTTCTGCGCGACGCGTAATTGCGCTTCTACGCCCAAGGATTGTTCCGGTACTACGACCTTTCGCCCGCTACCGGTAGCAGCCCGGTCGCGGGTCGCCCGGGGCAAGCCGGGCAGGGCGCGCCAAAGCAGCAGCCAATCGCTGCCAAGGCAGCGTATGGCCGGCCTGGTCCGCTTTCGATAATCGCCTCCGACACGACTGCCCTGGCGGTCGCCACTGAAGCGGAGAGCGTTATGCACAACAACAAGATCGCCATCACTCGATTTCTGCCCCTGACTCTGGCTACGGCCGTTGCCCTGGCGACCGCGCAGCAGGCCGCCGCCGAGATCGTCCTGTACGACAAGGACGACACCACTTTCTCCACCGACGGCTACATCAACGCCTTCTACGTCAACAGCGACGTGGACCGCGACGGCGAGCAGTTCGACCGCCGCCAGTCGCGGGTGAAGATG
>JAEYXX010000167.1 GCA_023431055.1 Pseudomonadota bacterium | reverse complement strand
GTCGGTCGCCTGAGCTGCCAGGCGCAGCTCAAGCAGGCGATCATCCACTTCGTCTCGCGCCGTGCCATGGATATCGAAGGCCTCGGCGACAAGACCATCGAGCAACTGGTGGACGAGAAGCTGATCGGCTCGCCGGCCGACCTGTACAAGCTGACCTTCGAGCAGATCATCGGTCTGGAAGGCTTCGCTGAAGTCTCCAGCAATAAGTTGCTCAAGGCCATTGAGGACAGCAAGCGACCGACCCTGGCGCGCTTTATCTACGCCCTTGGCATCCCCGATGTGGGCGAGGAAACTGCCAAGGTGCTGGCGCGTTCGCTGGGATCGCTTTCGCGTATCCAGCAGGCGCTACCTGAGGTACTGACTTACTTGCCGGATATTGGCCTGGAAGTGGCGCACGAGATTCATAGCTTCTTCGAGGATGGACACAACCAGCAGGTGATAAGCGCCTTGCTCGGTGAGTGTGGTCTTGAGTTGCAGGAAGAGGGCGAGCTGAGCGCCGAGTTCTCCGCCGTGGCAACGCTCGGCGGCATGCTCGACAAGCTGAACATTCCCACCGTCGGCCCAGGTGCCGCGCAGAAGCTGGCCGAGCGTTTCGGCAGCCTGGAGGGCGTGCTTGGCGGCGACTGGCTGGACATGCGTCAGGCACTGCCCGAGAGACAGGCCAAGGCGGTACGCGAGTTCTTCGACCAGACGGCCAACGCCCAGCGTGCCCGCGCCATCGAGCAGCAGCTGCGTGAGTTCGGCATGCACTGGCAAAGCGAGAAGAAGGTCGCCGAAGGCCTGCCCCTGGCGGGCCAGACCTGGGTGCTGACCGGCACCCTGGAAGTGATGAGCCGCGACGTGGCGAAGGAAAAGCTAGAAAGCCTGGGCGCCAAGGTGGCCGGCTCGGTGTCGGCCAAGACCCATTGCGTGGTCGCCGGCCCCGGCGCCGGCTCGAAGCTGGCCAAGGCCGGCGAGTTGGGGGTCAAGGTGCTGGACGAAGCGCAGTTCCTCGACCAACTCAAGGCTTACGGTATCGAAGCGTAGGGCGGGTGAAACCCGCCGTTGGCGCGCTGGCGGGTTTCACCCGCCCTACGTTCTACAGAGTCAGGCGAAGGTACGCCGCTGGTGTAGGAGCGCCTTCAGCCGCGAAAGCCGTTCCAGAGCTCCCGGATTGCATTCGGGCTACGATCCGCCGCAACGGTGGAGATCCACCTCAAGGCATCAGTTCGCGAAGCGCTGATCCAGATAGGCGATGATCGCCTTGGACTCGTACAGCCAGGTGCTCTGGCCGTTTTCCTCGATGCGCAGGCACGGCACCTTGATGCGGCCGCCTTGCTGCTCCAGGGCCTGGCGGTGCTCGCCGTCGTGCTTGGCGTCGCGCAGCTGCACCGGCAGGTTGAGGCGGTGCAGGGTGCGCCGTACCTTGACGCAGAACGGGCAGGCGTGGAACTGGTACAGCGCCAGGTTGGCCGTGGCACGCTCGACTTCGGCTTGCGCCTCGGGGCTGCGTTTGAGCTTGCGCGGACGGCTGATCCAGTCGACGAACACGACCAGCTGGCCCAGGCCGATACGAAGGGCTTTGATCAACATCTTTCTAACTCCTGAAATGCCGACAGCCGTTCACCGAAGTGAGCGGCCGTCGTCTTGAGCGGGAATCAGCGAACCAGATTGAGGAATTCGCCGCGAGTCGCCGGGTTGCTGCGGAATTCGCCGAGCATCACCGAGGTGACCATGGAGGAATTCTGCTTCTCCACGCCGCGCATCATCATGCACATGTGCTGCGCTTCGATGACCACCGCCACGCCGAGCGCGCCGGTAACCTGCTCGACCGCCTCGGCGATCTGCCGGCTGAGGTTTTCCTGGATCTGCAGGCGGCGGGCGTACATGTCGACGATGCGCGCCACCTTGGACAGGCCGAGCACCTTGCCGTTGGGGATGTAGGCGACATGCGCCTTGCCGATGAACGGCAGCAGATGATGCTCGCACAGCGAGTAGAGCTCGATGTTCTTGACCAGCACCATTTCGCTGTTGTCGGAGCTGAACAGCGCGCCATTGGTGACCTCATCCAGCGTCTGCTGGTAGCCACGGCAGAGGTACTGCATGGCCTTGGCGGCGCGCTTGGGCGTGTCCAGCAGGCCTTCGCGGGAAACGTCCTCGCCAAGCTGGCCAAGGATCGCGGTGTACTGTTGTTCCAGGGACATGGAAAATCCTGTTGGGTATCGAATGGGCGCAGGGTAGGGCGCCGACAGGGGCCTGGCAAGAGTGCCAGGTTCTCTGATTACTCGTCGCGACCATCCATCATGGTGCGCTTTAGGATGATATACACCGCGCCGGTGCCGCCGTGCTTGGCCAGGCAGGAGCTGAAACCCAGCACCTGCGGGTGCTGGCGCAGCCAGGTGTTCACATGGCTCTTGATCATCGGCTTGCGCCCATCCATGCGCACCGCCTTGCCGTGGGTGACGCGTACGCAGCGAATCTCCAACTTGGTGGCTTCGGCGAGAAACTCCCACAGCGTGTCGCGCGCCTTCTCGACGCTCATGCCGTGCAGGTCGAGGCTGCCGTCGAACGGAATCTGGCCCAGCTTGAGCTTGCGCATCTGACCGTCCTGCACGCCGTTGCCGGCCCAGTACAGCGGGTCTTCAGCGCCAACGTCGATGACGAACTGGTCGGACAGCCCGTCCACCTTGATCTCGCCCTGGCTGATGGTCGCAGCCTGGCGCAGGGTGTTGAACTGTTTACGATCGGTTTTGGGTTTGCCGGTATCGGCGCGGTCGTGCTTGATCGGCTTGACGCCGCGCAGCTCGGCCTGGAACAGGGAAAAGTCGTCGTCTTGCATCGGTGGCTCCGCGAAACAGGCTGGCATTTTACCCAAATGCCAGCCGTGTAAGCGTAGAAAGACGAATTTGTAGGAGCCAGCACTGATCCTGTCGGTGCAAAGCATCGCTGGCACGCCAGCTCCTACAGTTGCACGCGCTGTGTTTTCGGGTGATCAGTCACGCTTCTTCATCAATGATGGCGACAGGCTCAGATCGCTGGGGCGACGCAGGCGTCTGCGGCAGCGACGCCAGAAGGCGATGCCGGCCCACAACAGGAACAGGCCGAGCAGCAGCAGGACGGTGGCCTCGCCAGTGGAGTCGTTGAGCGTACCCAGTACCGGCGCGCGGCCTGCCAGCGAGGCGACGCCCGCCATCGCCAGCAGAATGCCGAAGGCGGCGAGCAGGGCGCCCAGGCCGGCCCCGATACGCAGGCGCCAGTTTTTCGGCCGGCGCGGGCGCAAGCGGCGTGCATCGAAATCGTCGGACAGCTTCATTCCGATTTCCTTTGGCTTATCGCCGGTATGACCGGCTGGTCGTGTCCGGGTTCCGCAGCGCTGGCGATACTGCTACAGGTTTCACACCAGCGATTTGGCGTGTGGCACCAAAGTGGCGAAATTGTCGCCCAGCGCGATCATCTCGATACGATGTACCTCGGCGGCGGCAATCACACTGCCATCCGGTGCAGGCAGGTCGCGGGTAGCGCAGGCAGCATCGACCAGCGTGCAGCGGTAACCATAGTCCTTGGCGGCGCGTACCGTGGTGCTGACGCTGGAGTGAGTCATGAAACCGCAGACGATCAGATCGAGATGGCCCAACGCCTGCAGGCGATCATGCAGCTCGGTGCCGGCGAAGGCGTTGGGCAGGCGTTTCTCCACAATGATCTCGCCAGCCAGCGGCGCTGCTTCCGGCAGGTGGCGGCCGCGCGGGCCGCTGGGGTCGAGCAGGCCGCCGGGAATGCCGAGGTGCTTGACGTGAACGATGTCGGTGCCGGCGGCGCGGGCGGCGGCCAGCAGGCTGGCGATCTCTGCCAGTGCCGGATCCAGGCCGGGAAGCGCCAGTACGCCGCTGCGGTACTCTTCCTGGGCATCGATGATCAGCAAGGTCGCATTGCTCAGGCTGGCCGGTGCGTGGCCACGACCGGTGAGCTGGAACATGGTTTGCGGAAGGGACATCTCGGGCTCCTGGCTGATGGTGATGATGTGCCATTGTCCGCTGGCCAGAGCGGTCTGTGAACCTCTATCTGCGCCTATGCTTGCTCAGGGCATTGTGCGGGAGCAGAATCGGAACTGCCCTGAAGGAGTCGGGGTCGTATGCAAAAGGAGGTGCCATGTCACTTTTTTCGCAGTTGTCCCCGCATTTCTGGCTTTTGTTCTCCATCGCCGTATCGGTCGCAGTGCTGCGCGAGTTGCGCCGCCCCGACGAGGATGCGGAACGCAAGAAACATAAAGGCTCGTGAGCGCTCGTTAATCCGACGTTCATGCGCTGGCTACCCGCGCTGGGCTAAACTCCCGCACTTTTCATACGGAGGCTGCCCTTGACCGCTCTCTCTACCCGTTTACGCACCTTGCGTGATTACATCCGTTGGGCCGTCAGCCGTTTTCAGGCCGAGCAGCTGTTTTT
>JAEYXX010000140.1 GCA_023431055.1 Pseudomonadota bacterium | reverse complement strand
GTTCTGGGCGCTACCGCCCTGGCCATTCTGTAGTTCGCGCAGCGGGGGCCAAGCGTTCAATCGATCACGAGGATCATCATTGTTATCGGCCTTGTTCCGCTGCAGGACTCACCTGTACCGACAGTGCAGCGCATCTGCGGAACGGGGCTGGAGCTGCTGCGCCAGGCCGGCAACCAGCTCGAACGCGGCAGCACCAACCTGGCGCTGTGCGTGGCGGCGGAATCAATGTCGCGCAACCCCATCGCCAGCTACGAGCACCGCAGTGGTTTTCGCCTCGGTGCGCCGGTGGGCTTCAAGGATTTTCTCTGGGAGGCGCTGCTCGATCCGGCCATCGCCCGGACCATGATCGACACCGCGCAGAACCTCGCCCAGCGCTACGGTTTGCGCCGTGAAGAGGTGGACGCGTTCGCCCTGGGCAGCTTCGACAAGGCCCTGGCGGCGCAGGCCGAGGGCTGGTTCGACGCCGAGATCGCGCTGGTCAGCAGTAGCCGCTTCGAGCTGGCTGGCTATCAACCGCGTCACCTCAGCCTGCCGCGCAAGGTCGCGCAACTGGATCGCGACAGTCATCCACGGCAGACCAGTGCCGAGGCCTTGGCGGCACTGTCACCGGTCAGCCCAGGTTCGGTACAGACCGCTGGCAACAGTTGCGCGCTGGTCGATGGCGCCGCTGCCATGCTGGTGGGCGATGCGCGAACCGTTAAGTCGCCCTTGGCCTTGCTGCGCGCCAGTGCGGTGGTCGGCGTGCCGCCGGAAATCATGGGCATCGGCCCGGCGCCGGCGATCCGCCTGCTGCTCGACGGCGCCGGCCTGAGCCTGGATGCCATCGACAGCCTGGAGATCAACGAAGCCCAGGGCGCTCAGGTGCTGGCCGTGCAGCGCGAGCTGGAGCTTGATGCGTCCCGGCTCAACCGCCATGGCGGCGCCATCGCCCTCGGTCATCCACTGGCCGCCACCGGCCTGCGCCTGGTCCATAGCGTCGCTCGCCAACTGGCCGCACGTGGCACTCGTTAAGGCATCGCCGCCGCCTGCATCGGCGGCGGGCAGGGCATGGCGCTGTTGCTGGAGAATCCGGCTGCTCGGTGAGGGTGCGTGACAGGGCGATGCTTGAATATGCAGCAACCCTATCGCGGCTGAAGCCGCTCCTACAAACACCGCTCACCTCTCGTAGGAGCGGCTTCAGCCGCGATCTTCGTCTTGGCGTTCATGCATGTAGACGGGCAGGGCGGTGGATCGACGATCCACCGCCCTGGTCGTCATTCCACGGTTTCGTAAGGCAGGCCGACATAGTTCTCGGCGATGGTGCGACGGCCGGCTTCGGAGCCGACGAAGTAGTCCAGCTCGGTCTGCTGCATACGTTGGCTGAAGGCGTCGGTATCGGGGAAACGGTGCAGCATCGAGGTCATCCACCAGGAGAAGCGCTCGGCCTTCCAGATCCGCCGCAGACAGATTTCCGAATATTTCTCCAGCAGCTCCGTGCGGCCTTCGCGGTGCACCTTGAGCAGGATGCGGTACAGCGTGCTGACGTCGCTGGCAGCCAGGTTCAGGCCCTTGGCGCCAGTGGGTGGGACGATGTGCGCGGCGTCGCCGACGAGGAACAGGTGACCGTACTGCATCGGCTCGACCACGAAGCTGCGCAGCGGCGCGATGCTCTTCTCGATGGACGGGCCGGTGATCAGTTTGGCGGCAGTGGCGGCGGGCAGGCGGCGCTTGAGTTCGTCCCAGAAACGCTCGTCCGACCAGTCCTCGACCTTCTCCTCGCTGCTGACCTGCACGTAGTAACGGGTGCGGGTTGGCGAGCGCATGCTGCAGAGGGCGAAGCCGCGTTCGTGGTTGGCGTAGATCAGTTCGTCATGCACCGGCGGCGTGTCGGCCAGCACGCCGAGCCAGCCGAATGGGTAGACCCTTTCGAATTCCTTGAGCACGCCATCGGGAATGGATTGACGCGATACGCCATGAAAACCGTCGCAGCCGGCGATCTGCTGGCAATCCAGGCGCATGCGTTGGCCTTCATGAGTGAAGGTGACGTAAGGCTGCTCGCCCTTGAGCTCGTGCAGCTCGACCTCGCTGGCGTTGTAGAAACTCGGCGCGCCGCTGGCCGCACGGGCTTCCATGAGGTCACGGGTGACTTCGGTCTGGCCGTAGACCATGACCGTCTTGCCGCCGGTCAGGCCGCGCAGGTCGATGCGTTCCAGACGATTGTCGAAGGCCAGTTCGAAGCCATCGTGAACCAGGCCTTCACGCTCCATGCGGGCGCTGACGCCGGCTTCTCGCAGCAGGTCGACCATGCCCTGTTCGAGCACGCCGGCGCGGATGCGACCGAGTACGTAGTCCGGGCTCTGGCGTTCGATGATGACGTTGTCGATACCGGCCTTGTGCAGCAACTGGCCGAGCAGAAGGCCCGACGGGCCGGCGCCGATGATTGCAACTTGGGTTTTCATTGTTGTTGTCCCCTGGGTGACTGCCGTGAGCAAGCAACTGATATAGGAAGCAGTATTTTTGATGCATCGTCATGGCGCATGAAGGCACTATCTGCTTGGTTGCTTGGACTTTTCGAGGATTCTCATGGCTAGTCAGGTTCCCGTATTCAAACTCTACGGCGAGGATCGCGCCTGGCCGACGCCGGACCTGATCCACTGCGAGTCCATCGCCGAGCGCAGCCGCCTGCACGGCTGGGAAATCAGCGCGCACCTGCACAGCGATCTGCTGCAGGTGCTGTATATCCAGAGCGGGCATGCCGAGGTGGACATCGACGGGCAAGTGCGGGTGCTCGATGAAGCGGCAGTGCAGGTGGTACCGGCGCTGTGCGTGCATGCCTTTCGCTTTTCCGAGGACATCCAGGGGCACGTGCTGACCCTGGCCCAGCCGCTGGTAGACCACCTGGGGGTTGCCCTGGAACGGCCGCCCTTGACCCTGCCGGTCTGTTATCTGGTCGAAGGGCACCGGCAGCGCCTGGACATGCTGTTCGGCACCCTGGCCCGTGAATACGGGCAGCACGAGGCCGGGCGAGAGCTGATGCTGCAGTCGCTGATCAGCGCGCTTCTGGTATGGCTGGCGCGCCAGGCGCCAGGCGCTAGCGGGCGAGCGGGCCGAGGCGTTGCTGAGCGATCGCGGGCGCAATCACCTGCGCCGTTTTCAGGGGCTGGTCGAGCAGCATTACCGCGAGCATCGCCCGCTGGATTGGTATGCCTCGCAGCTGGGGCTGAGCGTGGCCCATCTCAACAGCCTGTGCCGGCGCCTGGCCGGGCAGTCAGGCCTGCAACTGATCCATCAGCGGCTGATGCTCGAAGCCAAGCGCAACCTGGTGTACACCTCCATGACCATTGCCCAGGTGGCCGACAGCCTGGGGTTTTCCGAGGCTGCGTATTTTTCGCGTTTCTTCCGCCGCGGGAGCGGCCTCTCGCCCAAGGATTTCCGCAATCAGCGTTGATCCTCAGAAATGGCGTTCCGCGGTCAGTGCTTCAAATGCGTGGCCGCAGTTTCAGTTCGGGGGTGGGTTTGGGCGCGTCCTTGGCCGGGTGGCTGTCGGGGTGCTGTTCGATCATCTGGGCGATCGCCCGCAGTTGCTCGAGCATGGCCCTGGCCAGCCCGGCCTGGGTGCGGTACAGGCCAGTGTCCGGGCTCTGCTCCAGGTCGTTGAGGCCCCTGAAGGGATAGCTGTAGCGCCTGGCTTCGGGGGTGAAGAAGCGTTGGTAGTCATGCTCGGTGCCGTGCAGTTCACGACAGGCGCGCTCCAGACTTTGCAGTTGTTCGGCGACGCTGGCCAGTTGCAGACGCAAGCGGATGATCTGATGGTTTTCCCAATTCATCGGCGAGGCCTGTGAGCCGGGCGGCCAGTGCGCCGGGTCGCCGAAACGCAGGACGAATTGCTGGCCGGCTTCGCGTCCGTAACGGGTCAGGCGTTCGATGCGCTCGGTAGGCATGGTCAGGTTCAGGCCGCCTTCCTCGCGGGTCAGTTGAATCAGGCCGATGCGGTCGCGAAAGCCCGGCATCAGCGACAGGGTTTCGTGGTTCCAGTCCTTGGCCACGTTGCTGAGCTGGGCGAGAAAGCCGCGCAGCGCCGGCAGGCCACGTGGCGGAAAGCGCCGCCAGTAGGCGAGGCGCGCATCGCCGTTGTTGCGTGGGAAGCGCACGCGCTGTTCGTCGGCACCATCGGTCGGGCCCAGGTCCAGACCGAAGGTGGGACGCCGGGGCAGGGCGGCGTCGAAGAAATGAATGGGGAAGTTGGAGCTGATGCCACCATCGGTGAACCAGCAGCGCTCGAGTTTCTTCTCGCTCTTGCGGTAGTCCACGGCATGCAGCGGCACGGCGCTGAGCAGCAGCGGGAAGCTCAGGCTCATGCGCACCGCGACGATCACCGGCAGGTCGTCGGGCAGAGGCATGCGCAAGTAGCCGTCGTTGCGCTCATCGTTGCCGGGGCGCTGGCGCGCACGCATCCAGGCCACTACGCGGCGTGGGAACAGGCGCGCGAACTCCTCCTCGCGAAAATGGAACTGGTTGTTTTCACGCACCTGTTCGTCATCGCGAAAGGGCAGGCGAAATGGCCGCGCCATGCTCAGGCAGGTGGTCATGACCTGCAGGTCGATGCCGTGCGCGCGCAGGTCGCCGAAGGTCAGCGGCCTCTCGCATTCGATAGCGCCTGGATGCCGCGCACAGAACGCCTGCTGCCCACTGAGCCGGTCGAAATAGTGGGTCAGCCAGTTGGTCAGGGCTTCGTCCGGGGCCCTGTCATCGGCCTCAGGCAGGCCGGTGCACAGGCCGAAACCATTTTGCGGCAACTCCCGCAGCGCGGGCAGCAACAGGCGGCAGGCAGCGGCGAACACGCCACCAAGCGCCGCGAACGACAGTACCCAGAGCCATACCAGTGGATTGCCGCTGGCGAGGGCGCTGCCCCACAGAGGGCCGCCCGCGGCGAGCGCACCGAGCAGTGCGGCGATCTTGTGTCGCGTCAGCATCACCTTGAGTGGCGCCAGCAGCCGCGCTCGCGGCCCTTTGCCCTTGGCTTCGAGCGTGGCGATGAAGGTATCGAATAGCGGTCGCAGCGCAGGAATGGGCTTGAACAAGGCCTGCAGCTTGGTGCCACGGCCGTCCGCTGCCGGCGTACAGAGGTGCTCTGGTAGGCGCTCGATTTCGGCAAAGCCGGCCGGGTCGCTGCTCAATTGTCCGCTCTGGAAGCGCTGGCGGCCGAGTTCGGCTGCCGCAGCCGCGGCGGCGGCGATGGCCCCGGCACTGGTGCCACCGATGCTGCGCAGACGAAATGCCTTGGCGATCTCGGTGATGGCCAGCGGATAGACGATGCCGCTGGTGATGCCGCCTTTCATGATCAGGTCGCATTCCCTGGCGAATGCCGCCTGGCGCGAATCGTTCATCTACTGCTCCTTGTCTCCGTGCCGAACGCAGGCGCCGGCATGATAGCGCGGCTTTGCTGGCGTTGTGCTGGCAGCTTGCATCGACAGGGTAAGGGGCGCCGTGAACGATACCGCGCGAGCAGGAAGATGGCAGATTGCCTTGCAGGGCTTATGTGCCTACGATTCGCGGGCCTCCAGGCATAACGGGCTATCCTGGAGTACAGGCGTCCTGCCGAGCGTAGGCGCTGCCCTCATTTCTCACCTGCGCGGGTCCATGGTCACTACCGTCATCCTCGGCATGCTCTGCGTGCACTTGCTCTGTTTTTCCGTGATGTTCCTGCTGATCAGCAGGCGGCTGAATGGCAAGACGATGGGCATGGAAGTCTTTGCCCTGGGTAATCTTCTGCTTGGGCTCGCTTATATCCTGCAATTGCTCGATGGGCCGCCGGGCTGGGGGGGGATGAGCCTGGTCAACCACACGCTGACACTCGCTGCTCCTGTGGCTTATGTGCTGGGCGCCATGCGCTTTTTCGAGCGGCCGACACCGGTGTTGCGTCCATTGCTTGTGCTGGTGCTCGTCTACACCGCAGTTCAGTTGCTGGTGCAGTGGCTGCTGGGCTCCGAGGCACGTCATGCGCTGCTGGCCGGCGCCTGTGCGTCGCTCTTCCTGGCGATGACGGTGGCCGTTCTATACGGCAGACGAACCTTTGCCAGGGACCTGCGCGTCGAGATGACCGTGTTCGCCGTGCTGATCGGCGGCATCTGCGTGCTCAATGCCATGAAGTTCATGCTGATCGTCAATGGCGGTATGGCGGCGCTGAATCTGAACAGCGGCTTTCAGAAGGTCTTCTATATCTACATGTCGTTCCTGGCGACCGTGCTGCCGCCGAGCGCGGTGTGGCTGGTGCTGCGTCGCCTTACCGATGAGCTGCGCAGTCTGGCGGCTCACGACCCGCTGACCCGCTTGCTCAACCGACGTGGGCTCATGGATGCGCTGGACGCGCAATTTCGACTGCGCGCAGCCAGCCCCGCGTACCTGCTGATGGTCGATATCGACCATTTCAAGAACATCAATGACAGCCATGGCCACAAGGTCGGTGACCAGGTGTTGTGCCATGTCGCCGACATTCTCGGGTCCACTGCCCGCCAGGGGGATCTGATCTGTCGTCTGGGTGGGGAGGAGTTCGTGATCGTTGCGCTGGAGACGGACGAGGCCGGCGTCAGGCGGTTGGCCGAACGCATTCGCGCCGCAATCGAGTTCGGTACGATGCCTGGCGCCGGTCAGACGCAGGCGATTCGCTGCACGGCAACCATTGGCGTAGCGGGCCCCTTCAATGCTGCGCAGGCATTCGATGCAGCCTTGCAGCACGCCGATGTCGCCCTGTATCGCGGCAAGACGGCGGGGCGCAATCGGGTCGAATGGGCGCAGGCGTGACGCTGCGCCTGGCAGTCAGTTTTGCTCGGCGGCATCTGCGGCGGGGTGGCGTGGCTGGGCGCTGTGACGAATAATCCCAACCTCGTAGATCAGGCTTGCCGAGAACTCCATGAGCGCCACGTTGCCGTCCCTCGTTCTTTCCATTCAATCGCATGTCGCCTGGGGCCATGTCGGCAATGCCGCAGCGGTTTTCCCGTTGCAGCGACTCGGTTTCGAGGTGCTGCCGATTCATACCGTGCAGTTCTCCAACCACACCGGCTACGGCCAGTTTCGTGGTCAGGTGTTCGGCGCCGAGCACGTGCGCGAAGTGCTGCTCGGGCTGCGTGAGCGTGGCGTGCTGCCGCGGCTGTCTGCGGTCCTTTCCGGTTATCTGGGCGATGCCGATACGGGGCGGGTGATTCTCGAGGCGGTGGGCGAGATCCGTCAGCACAACCCCGGCGTGCGCTACCTGTGCGATCCGGTGATGGGCGATGTCGGGCGCGGTGTTTTCGTCAATCCGGCGATCCCTGATTTTCTGCGTGACCAGGCCATCCCCTTCGCCAACATCATCACGCCCAACCAGTTCGAGTTCGAGCTGCTCACCGGCTCGAAACCGGCCAACCTGCAGGAGGCGGTGAAGATCGCCCGGCAGTTGCGCGGCCGTGGCCCAGATGTGGTCATCGTCACCAGCCTGGCCACGCCGGATATTCCTGACAGCGAACTGGGCACCCTGGCGGTGAACGGCGAGGGCTCCTGGCTGGTGAACACGCCACGGCTGGCGCTGCACCCCTTGCCCAACGGCATGGGCGATGTGTTCTCGGCGACCTTGCTCGGCCGTCTGCTTGCCGGCCAGGCGCTACCCCAGGCCCTGGAGCTGGCGACGGCGACGCTCTACGCGCTGGTCGGGCAGACCGAGGAAGGCGCACGTGACCTGCCGCTGGTGGCGGCGCAGGAACAGATCGTGGCGCCGGCCAAGCGCTTCGTCGCCAGCCAGATCCGCGGCAGCTGAGGCTAGGCTGTGTCGCGGCCGTACGCGAAACGGCAACAGCCCCTAGATCCTGCTCACGCCGGCAATCACCGGCGTGCCGCTGAGCGGATCGCGCAGCAGCGTGCAGCGCACGCCATACAGGTGCTCGACCAGCTCCGGGGTGACGATCTCTTCGGGACTGCCGCTGGCGACGATGTGCCCTTGGTGCATGGCGATCAGGTGATCAGCGTACCGACAGGCGCTGGACAGGTCGTGTACCACCATGACGATGGTCTTGCCGGCGGCGGCCAGTTGCCGGATCAGCTCAAACACTTCGATCTGATGGCCCAGATCCAGCGCCGAGGTGGGTTCATCGAGCAACAGCAGGGGCGTGGCCTGGGCGATGGCCATGGCGATCCAGGCACGCTGGCGCTGACCGCCGGACATCGACTCCAGCGGGCGGTCGGCCAGATCCACCAGGTCGGCGGCGACCAGGGCCGCCTCGACGATGGCCTGGTCCTCTTCGCTCCACTGGCGCAGCAGGCTCTGGTGCGGCTGACGGCCGAAACGAATCAGTTCGCTGACCGTCAGCCCGTCCGGCGCACTGGCATCCTGGGGCAGCAGGGCAAGCCTGCGCGCCACTTCCCGCGAGGGCAGGCTGCCGATGGCCTTGCCATCGAGCAGCACCTGGCCGGCGCTGGGCTTGTGCAGGCGCGCCAGGCCGGCGAGCAGGGTGGATTTGCCACACCCATTGGGGCCGACGATGGCCGTGACCTGGCCACTGGGAATGAGCAGGTTCAAGTTGTCGATGATGGTGGTCTGGGCGTAGCCCATGCTCAGCTCGTGAGCTTCCAGGCGCACGTCTGGCTGGCGAGTGTCGCCGAGCAGGGAGGAAAGCAGGGTCATGTCGAACTCCGTGGGGCCTGGCGCAGCAGAATCCACAGCAGGTAGGGGCCGCCGACAACGGCGGCGATGATGCCGACCGGGATTTCGATGGGCGCCAGCAGGGTGCGGCCGAGCCAGTCGGCAAGGATCATCATCAGTGCGCCGGACAATGCTGCGTTGAACACCGGCACGCCATGGCGGTTGCACAGATGCCTGGCCATTTCCGGTGCGGCCAGGGCGATCAGACCGACCGGGCCGACGACGGCGACGGCCAGTGCGGTGAGCCACACGCACAATGCCAGGGTGAGCAAACGCATGCGTTGCAGGCGCACGCCGAGGCCGATGGCGACACTGTCGGAAAAACGCATCGGGCTCAGGGCGTTGGCCAGCAACTTGGCCAGCGGCAGACCGGCTGCCAGGCCGATGCCGAGCAGCAGCACCGAATCGGCTGGGCGCGCGTTGAGGCTGCCGACCGTCCAGGGGTAGGCGGCATTGGCGGCGTCCATGTCGCTGCGTGCCAGCATCAGGTTGGTCAGTGCGCCGAACAGCGCGCCAATGGCGATGCCGACGACGATGAAGCGATAGCTGCGAGCGCCACCACCGGCCGCCAGGGCGAAGGTCAGCACCGCCGCCGTGGCAGCGCCGCTCAGGGCCAGGGCCGAGGGCGCCAGGCTGGTGGGCACGGCGACGATGGAGGCGACGGCGAAGGCGGTGGCGCCATTGTCGATGCCGATCACGCCCGGCGTGGCCAGACGGTTGCGCGCCAGGGTCTGCAGCAGGCAGCCAGCCGCGCCGAGGGCTGCGCCACTGAGCAGGCCGGCGATCAGCCGCGGCAGACGCAGCTCCTGAATCAGCAATACTTGTAGTGCGTCACCCTGGCCCACGGCCGCCTGCAGAGCTTTCCAGGGCGTGAGGGTGTCGTCGCCGGCCGCCAGTATCGCGGTAGCCACGGCGATCAGCAGCAGGCCGAGAATCAGCGCGATGGCCAGGCTGCGTCGATGCAGCAGCAGGCTGTAGCGGCCCAGGCGCAGCAGGTGATGGCCGCTTGGGGCGAGCAGGGGATGTGGGGCGGTTCGGTTCATGTCACAAGGTCGGCAGGCGCTGTTGGCGGACCACGGCGATCAGGATCGGTGCGCCGACGAATGCAGCCACCACGCCAACGGGCAATTCGTAGGGGCGCACCAGCAGGCGCGAGATGACATCAGCCAGCAGCAGCACGCAGGGGCCGAGCAGCATGCTCAGGCCAAGGGTACGGCGAATGTCCGAGCCCACCAGACGGCGGGCGATGTAGGGCACGATCAGACCAATGAAGGCGATGGGGCCGGCGGCTGCGGTGGCGGTGCCGACCAGGATCGCCACGGCCAGCAGGGTACCCAGGCGGGTCAGTTGCGGATGATGGCCGAGACCGCTGGCGACGCGCTCGCCCAATGCCAATGCGGCCAGCGGGCGCACCACCAGCAGCGCCATGAACAGCCCGCCAATCAGCCCCGGCAGGCTCCAGTCGAAGGTGTCCAATGGGCGGCCGGCCAGGGCGCCGATGACCCAGAAGCGCATCTCGTCGGCAGTGCGCTGATCCCATAACAGCAACAGGCTGCTGAGTGCGCCAAGCATGCCGGAGAAGGCGGCGCCGGCCAGCACCAGGCGCACCGGATCGTCACCCACGCCGCGCATGCGTGTGACCAGCAGCACCAGCACACAGCCCACCAGCGCGCCGAGCATGGCGACGCCCAGATGCAGGCTGGCGGCCGAGGCGCCAAGGTTGATCGCCAGTACCACGGCGAACGAGGCACCGGCGCTGACGCCGAGCAGTCCGGGTTCGGCCAGCGGGTTGCGCGTCGCCGCCTGCAGCAGCACGCCGGCCGCACCCAGGGCAACGCCGACGAGCACGGCCAGTTCGGTGCGCACCCAGCGCAGCTCGAAGACGATGAAGCGGGCATCCTCGTCGCCGCTGCCGAGCACTGCCTGCAGGCTGGGCAGCATGCCGATGTCACCGGCGCCCATGAGCAGGCTGGCGAGGCATAGCAGCGCCAGGCACAGGGCTGCCATGCCCATCGCCTGAGGAACGGAAAGACGTGCGGGCATCAGTCGAGCAAGGCCTTCTCCACGTCATCCAGCACCTGCTGCGCGGCCAGGTAACCGGAGCTGCTGCTCCAGATCTGGCCGTCTACCGTCACCACCTGCTCATCGGCGACGGCTTTGAGGCGAGTGAAGGCGGTTTGCTTGCGCGCGTCCTCCAGTGCCTTGCGGCCATCCGGGTTGAGGGTGGCGAGGAAGATCCAGTCGGCGTTGATGCGTGACAGGTTCTCCAGGCTGAGTACATCGCTGTGCGGTTTCTGTGCCTGGGCGGCGGCGAGTTCGTTGGCTTGCAGGCCAAGGTCAGCGAGCAACTGACCGACGAACAGATGGCTGGACATGATCACCGGACCTTGCGGATTCCAGCGCACCACGCTGACCTGCTGGCCCTGTGGCAGGCGCTGGCGCAGTTGTGCGCTGCGCGCGTCGATCTCGGCGATGCGCTGCTGACCTTCTTCGGATTTGCCGAGTGCCTGAGCATAAGTGAGGTAGGTATCGCGCCAGTTCTGGAAGCTGTTGCCCTTGGGCACCACGGTCGGCGCCATCAGGCTCAGCTTGGCGTATAGCTCACGTGGCAGGTCGTTCGAAGCCAGCACCAGGTCCGGTTGCAGGCGCAGGATGGCCTCCAGATTGGGCTCGCGCACGCTGCCGACCAGGGTGATCTTGCCGGCCTTGGCCTTGAGGTAGTCCGGCACGTCATCGCCGCCGCGGCTGGCCAGGGTGCCGACCGGTTGCACGCCGAGGGACAGCGCCGCATCCAGCGCGCTGTCGCCGAGAGCAACCACACGCTGCGGCGTGCCGCTGAGGGTCAGCGGGCCATAGGCGCTGTCCAGCGTGCGCTCGCTGGCATGCAGCGACAGAGTGAAGAGTAGCGAGGCGGCAATCGCCGCAGCAGTGCGTTGCAGATGAGAGCGGATAGACATGCTGGACTCCGGGTCGGGACACGCAGCGATGAGCGCTGGTCGGGCAGGATCGAAAGCAAGCTATCTTTTTACTATAGGTGCTAATGAAAATCCATCGCGTTTACGAGTTGTTTACAGGCGTCGTACAGCTCGCCGACAGGCAGGCGTGGCTGGGCTGCTTCGCCCGGGATTTTCACGTTTTCATTGAAACTGCTGCTGCCAATGCCTGCTTTTTTCATGGCTTGCCATGCTTCAGACTTAGGCTTTTCGCTCCATCCATTCGATCAGGAGGTTGTCCATGAGCCCCGTTTCCTTCGCGCGCCAGCGCTATACCACCAAGGCCTACGATGCCAGCCGGCAGGTGGACCAGGCGATCATCGACGAGCTGCTCGAGCTGCTGCGCCTGCCGCCGTCGTCGGTCAACTCGCAGCCCTGGCACTTCGTCGTGGCGAGCACCGCAGAGGGCAAAGCGCGTCTGGCCAAGGGCGCGCAGGGAGGCTTCGCCTACAATCAGGCGAAGATCCTCAACGCCTCGCATGTGATCCTGATCTGCGCCCGTCGCGACCTCGATGACGCCTATCTGGCCGACGTCCTGCAGCAGGAAGCCGACGATGGCCGCTTCCGCGATGATGCGGCGCGCACCACCCAGCACAACACCCGCAACAGCTACGTCGAACTGCACCGCGGCTTGGGCGACATTCCGCACTGGGCCGAGAAACAGGCTTATCTGGCACTGGGTACCTTGCTCTTGGGCGCTGCGGCCAAAGGTGCGGATGCCACGCCGATGGAGGGTATCGACCGCCAGGCACTGGATGAGGAACTGGGGCTCACCGCCAAGGGCCTGGGCAGCATGGTGGCGGTGGCGCTGGGGTATCGCAGTGCCAGTGATTTCAATGCGGTGCTGCCGAAGTCGCGTCTGCCAGCCGAGCGCGTCTTCACTCACCTCTAAGAGCCTGTTCACGATCTCGCGAGCTGGAGCGATACAAGGCCGATGGCGGCCCCGCAAAACAAGCGAGGAACAGTCGGAGTCGCGCTCGACTCTGCTTTTGTACATGAGCATTCCGATTGGGTTGGCAATCCAGCTTGTTTTTAACGCAGCAGCGCCGACGTGCAGCAGATCGTGAACAGCTTCTAAGCCTTTCGGTCGCGCCCTCGCCTGCAGTGGCGCAACCGACACTCATTCCGGCAGCTTGGCAATCACCTTGATCTCGAAGTCGAAGCCGGACAGCCAGGTGACACCGATAGCGGTCACCGTCGGGTAGGGTGCTTCGCCCCAATAATCGGCAGCCACTTCCCAGATGGTTTCGAATTTCGCCTGCGGGTCGACCATGAAAATGGTGGTGTCGACCACGTCGTCGAAGCTGCTGCCAGCCTGCGCGAGTATCGCATTGAGGTTGGCGAAGGCCAGGCGAACCTGATCTTTTAGGTCGGGCTCGGGCGAACCATCCTTGCGGCTGCCGACCTGGCCGGAGACGAACAGAAAGCCGTTGGAGCGAATCGCCGGTGAGTAGCGATGAAGTTCGTACAAGGCATGCCGCTCGGCCGGAAAAATCACATCACGTTTGCTGCTCATGAGTACCTCCGTCGGGGCCGGTGCGGCCCGCTGTTAGCGATAGCCTCACTTTAAGAACCTCGCCGGGCTGGATAAACGCGCAACTCTGGTCATGACTGTTTGTAGAATCCAAACAATCAAAGATCGAGAGAGACGTGAAATGGACCGTTTCGATGCGATGCAGGCCTTCGCCCGGGTGGTGGAAACCGGCAGTTTCACCAAGGCGGCTGCGACCCTGCACATGAGCAAGACCAGCGTGACGCAGCTGGTCCAGCAACTGGAGGCTCGACTACGCGTGCGCCTGCTCAACCGCACCACGCGCAAGGTCAACGTTACCGCTGATGGCGCCGCCTACTACGAGCGAGTGGTACGTTTGCTGGCCGATGTCGACGACGCCGAGACCAGCCTGTCCAGCGCATCGCTGGCCCCGCGTGGCCGGCTGCGTGTGGACGTGCCCAGCCCCTTCGCGCGCATGTTGCTGATTCCGGCGCTGCCGGGCTTCTACGCGCGCTATCGCGAGATCCAGCTGACCCTGGGCGTGAGCGATCGAATCATCGACATCATCGGCGAGAACGTCGATTGCGTGGTGCGCGGCGGCGAGATCACCGATCAGTCGCTGATCGCACGGCATATCGGCGATCTGCAACTCGGTATCTACGCCGCGCCAGGCTATCTGCAGCGAGCGGGCATACCGGCGCATCCGCGCGAACTGGAAGACAGCGGCCACAGTACCGTGGGCTTTCTCTGGTCACGCACCGGCAGGGCCTTGCCCTATGCCATGTGGCGTGACGAAGAGCGCATTGAAGCGCAGGGCCGGCCGCTATTGATCGTCGATGATGGCAACGCCTACCTGGCCGCAGGCCTGGCGGGCCTGGGCATGCTCTGGCTGCCGCACTACATGGCCAGACCGCATCTGGCCAGCGGCGAGCTGGTGCGCCTGTTCGAGGACTGGCAGATGAAGCCGATGCCGATATACCTGGCTTTCCCGCCGAACCGGCATGTCAGCGCCAAGCTACGGGTGTTCATCGATTGGGTGGTGGAACTGATGGCTGAGCATGCGCCGGTGATGGAACGGCGCTGAGCAGTCTTCAGCCTGATGAGCTGTATCTGCAGAGCAGGGAGCATCAACTCATGGTCAATGCTTTCACGCCCGCGCCGGCGAGCTTCTGAAGCGCTGGCGCACTCTGCTGATCGACCGCTCGTCCGAAAGCCTGGTCTATGCCGGTGGTATCAACGCCACCGGGATGGACGCCATCGTCAAGGCATCAGGGGTGGCGCGCAAAAGCATCTATCGCCTCTATCCGACCAAGGAACCATTGGTCGCCGCAGCGCTGCGCGCGGGTGATGAGCGCTGGATGCAATGGTTCATCGCGGGGACTTCCGCTGGGTCTCCGAGCGAGCGGCTACTGGCCGTGTTCCCACTGCTGCGCAGCTGGTTCTCCGCACCTGACTTCCATGGCTGCGCCTTTATCAACGCGGCGGGTGAGATCGGTGATCTGGAAAGTGAGATCCGCGCCGTAGCGCTGCTGCATAAACAGCGCCTGGTGGCCTACCTGACCGAGCTGACCACGGCTGGCGGCTTTGCCGAGCCCGAGGAAATGGCCAGGCAGTTCCTCCTGCTGATCGACGGCGCGACCGCCGTCGCCATGGTTACCGGTCAGGCGGACGCCGCCGACAGCGCCGGCCGTACTGCGCAATTGCTTCTGCAATCCCTATCGCCCAGCGATGGGCTCAACCCCCCGCATGCCTGAGGTTTCGTCATGTCGTCAAATACCGAAGTTCGTCCTCTGCTGCCATCGTTCACTCACGAGAGCGCCATCGAGAAGGTCCGCCTGGCCGAGGATGGCTGGAACAGCCGTGATGCGGCCAAGGTCGCGCTGGCCTACAGCCTCGATACGCGCTGGCGCAACCGTGCCGAATTCATCAACGGCCGCGATCAGGCTCGTGCGTTTCTCGAGCGCAAATGGGCCAGGGAATTGGAGTACCGCCTGATCAAGGAGCTCTGGGCATTCACCGACAACCGCATCGCCGTGCGCTATGCCTACGAATGGCGCGATGACTCGGGCAACTGGTATCGCTCCTACGGCAACGAGAACTGGGAATTCGGTGCCGACGGGCTGATGATCAATCGCTATGCCTGCATCAACGATTTGCCGATCCTGGAGTCCGAGCGCAAGTTCCGCTGGCCTCAGGGGCGTCGTCCTGACGCTCATCCAGGCCTCTCCGAACTGGGGCTCTGATCGGGCTATGTGGGCATGGGAGTTGCTGCTTTAATGCGCCAATAAACCTGTGCCCCGAGGCCCTCTGGATGAATCGCAACGACCTGCGCCGCGTCGACCTGAATCTGCTGGTGATCTTCGAAACCCTGATGTTCGAAAAGAACC
>JAEYXX010000013.1 GCA_023431055.1 Pseudomonadota bacterium | reverse complement strand
GATCTACACCCCGCTGACCTCGCGCATCGCCCACCTGGTGGTGATCGATGTATTGGCCATGGGCGTGGCCATGGCGCGCGGGCCGAGCCTGGTCAACCACCTCAAGAGCGTCAAGCGCAGTCTGCGTAGTCTGCGCCTGTCGCCGAAGTCGCTGCGTAGCAGCGAGGATTGAGCCAAGGATTTCACCAGCTGTTCATCTGCTCGCCGTCAAAGCGTCATCTCCCCGAGCGAAGCTGGGTGCTCCAGTCCTCGTTCCGGGAGAACCGAGATGCCTCGTATCTTCGATGACGCGCAACTGCACGACCAACCCGACGCCAAGACCCGGCGCAAACTGCAAGACCAGCGCCGCATGGCCTATCGCCGGGCCATCGAGCACTACGCCGAGCAGTGCCAACTGCAACGCGAGCTTGCCGATTTCCCCGAGCTGGTGCCCGCCGGCTATCTGCTCAATGCCGAGCGCCGCGCAGCCTGATTGCTTGTGCTGCCCTGCCGCGGGTAGGGCAGCGAGCTTGCCCGATTCTACGAACTTATTGCCCGGTTCTGCCTATCTCGCCGGCAGGCGGCGACAGCCGCTTTTGCGCCCACTAAAGTGACACTCCGGCCCCCTGCGTGCGGGCCTGACCGTGATCGCCAGCGCGGCCTGGCGAAATGACCTAGACACCATCAGAACAAGGTGGGCAGACCATGATTACCCTGAATCTCAACGGCCAGGAGCATGAACTGGACGTGGCGGGCGATATGCCGCTGCTCTGGGCCCTGCGTGACGTGGCCAACCTCACCGGCACCAAGTACGGCTGCGGCATGGCGCTGTGCGGCGCCTGCACGGTGAACGTCGACGGCCAGCCGACCCGTTCCTGCATCACGCCGGTATCGGCGGTGGCCGGCAAACGCATCAGCACCATCGAGGCGGTCGGCGAGGACGCCGTGGGCAAGGTGGTTCAGGAGGCCTGGCGCCAGCTTGACGTGGTGCAGTGTGGCTACTGCCAGTCCGGGCAGATCATGGCCGCCACGGCGCTGCTCAGCAGCAACAAGGCGCCGAGCGATGCCGATATCGACGCGGCCATGAGCGGCAACATCTGCCGCTGCGCCACCTATGTGCGGATTCGTGCCGCCATTCACGAAGCTGCCGGCAAACTGGCCTGAGGAGGCGCATAGACATGGGCAAGATCGAAACCCCCGATAGCGCCACTCGCGGCATCCTCAATGTCAGCCGTCGCACCCTGCTCAAGGGCGCCGGTGGCTTGGCCCTGGGCATCTTCTTCGCGCCGCTGATGCGCGGTATGGACGCGCTGGCCGCTGGTGGCCCGCTGGAGCCGAACGCCTTCGTGCGTATCGACCTCGACGGCACGGTGACCGTGCTGGCCAAACACCTGGAAATGGGCCAGGGCAGCTACACTGGCCTGGCCACCTTGCTCGCCGAAGAGCTGGATGCCGACTGGGACAAGGTGCGCGTCGAAGGCGCGCCCGCCGATGTGAAACGCTACAACAACCTCGCCTTCGGCCCGATGCAGGGCACCGGCGGCAGCACCGCCATGGCCAACTCCTGGGAGCAGATGCGCAACGCCGGCGCCACTGCCAAGGCCATGCTGGTGGCGGCAGCGGCGCAGCGCTGGGGCGTGCCGGCCAGCGAGATCAGCGTCAGTCAGGGCGTGGTCAGCCATGCCGCCTCAGGTCGCAGTGCCGGCTTCGGTGAGCTGGTCGAGGCCGCTGCGCAACTGCCGCTGCCCGAGCAGGTGCAGCTCAAGGATCCCAAGGACTTCAAGCTGATCGGCAAGCGCGATCTGCGGCGCAAGGACAGCCTGGACAAAACCGACGGCAGCGCCGTGTTCACCCAGGACTTCAAGCTGCCGGGCATGCTGGTGGCCATGGTCGCCTACCCGCCGCGTTTTGGCGGGGTGCCGCGCAAGGTGGACAGCAGCAAGGCCAAGGCGGTGCGCGACGTGGTCGAGGTGGTCGAGTTTCGCGATCTGCCCCACGGCCGTTCGGGCGTCGCCGTGTTGGCGAACAACACCTGGGCTGCGCGTCAGGGGCGCGATGCGCTGGTGATCGACTGGGATGAGAGCCAGGCTTTTACCCTCGGCAGCGAGGAGATTTTCACCCAGTACCGCGATAGCGCAGGCCAGCCGGGCCTGCCCGCCGCGAGCAAGGGCGATGCCGATGCCGCGTTGGCCCAGGCGGCGAAAACCGTTGAGGCCGAGTACGAATTCCCCTACCTGGCGCACGCGGCGATGGAACCGATGAACTGCCTGGTGAAACTCTCCAGCGACCGCTGCGAGATCTGGAACGGCGAGCAGTTCCAGACCGTCGACCAGGCCATCATCAGCGGCTACCTGGGCCTCAAGCCGGAGCAGGTGTCGCTGACCCAGTTATACGCCGGTGGCAGTTTCGGCCGTCGCGCCAGTTCGGTGTCCGACTACCTGCTGGAGGCGGTCGCGATCACCAAGGCCGCGCGTGACAAGGGCGTCGATGCGCCGGTGAAGATGGTCTGGACGCGCGAGGACGATACCCGTGGTGGTTACTTCCGGCCGGCGTATCTGCACCGCGTACGCATCGGCCTGGACCAGGACGGCAAGCTGCAGGCCTGGCACAACCGTATCGTCGGGCAGTCGATCATTGCCGGCACCTCGCTGGAGCCGTTCATGGTCAAGGAGGGCATCGACCATACCTCGGTCGAAGGTCTGTCCAACCTGGCCTATACGGTGCCCAACCTGCAGGTCGAGCTGAGCACGCCGAGCAATATCAAGGTGCCGGTGTTGTGGTGGCGCTCGGTGGGCCATACCCACACCGGTTACGTCGCCGAGACCATGATCGACGAGGCCGCCGTGGCCGCGGGACAGGACCCTTACGCTTTCCGTCATGCGCTGCTGGACAGCCAGCCGCGTCACCGTGGCGTGCTGGAGCTGGCCGCCAAGCAGGCCGGCTGGGACAAGCCGCTGGCGGCTGGCGCCGAGGGTGAGAAGCGCGGTCGCGGTATCGCCGTGCACGAGTCGTTCGGCTCGTTCGTGGCGCAGGTCGCCGAAGTCACGGTGAAGGCCGATGGCAGTTATCGACTGGATCGCGTGGTGTGCGCCGTGGACTGTGGCATCGCCATCAACCCGGATGTGATCAAGGCGCAGATGGAGGGTGGCATTGGCTTCGCTCTGGCGGCCGCTCGGCACAGTGCGATCACCTTGAAGGAAGGGCGGGTCGAGCAATCGAACTTCCATGACTTCCAGGTGCTGCGCATGAACGAGATGCCCAAGGTGGAGGTGCATATCGTGCCGTCCGCGGAGAACCCGACCGGTGTCGGCGAGCCCGGCGTGCCGCCGCTGGCGCCGGCGCTGGCCAATGCACTGTTCGCCGCAACTGGCGTGCGTCTGCGCAAGTTGCCGTTCCCGGCGCAGATCAGGGCCTGAAGCTGGCTGCAGCAAACAAGGCGCCCGGGCAGTTGCCCGGGCGTTTTGGTTTGTGGGGGTAGCTGTGGGAGGCATTTGAGCGGTGAGCTTTGCGATGGATCGCGGCTGAAGCCGCTCCTACGGAATCGTGTCGTGTGTGTTCAGCACGTAGGGTGGGCTTTAGCCCACCAGGCCGGCCGTGGTGCGCTGCAACGGAACGCCGCCCGGCCCTGTAGCCCGGATGCAATCCGGGAGCTCAGGAGGCGGTCAATCTGGCCGCGCTTTCGATCTCGCTGCAATCCTGCGCGGTTGGCGTATGGATTGCCGCCTGGCGATGCTTGAGCATGCCGCCGCTGCGCTGGTTCATCGCCGCGGTCATTTCCGCGAGGATCGCCGTGGCTACGCTCTCCGGCGTGTCGCCGCCGATATCCAGGCCGATGGGGTAGTGCAGGCGCGCCAGTGCCGGCAGCTGCTCGGTATGCTGGCGGATTTCTCCCAGTAGCCGTTCGGTTCGGTCGCGCGGCCCCAGTTGGCCGATGTAGGCGGGCGAGCCCTGCAGCACGCTGCCCAGCCAGTGGCGATCCTGGCTGTAGCTGTGAGTCATGATCGCCACCATGGCGCCGTCGGTGAGCGTGTGCAGGTCATAGGGCGCTCGCGCATCGACCTGCAGCACGGTGTCGGCGTCGGGAAAGCGTTCGGCGCGGGCGAAATGCGCGCGGCCATCAATCACGGTGACGTGCCAATCCAGCAGTTTGGCCATATGCGTCAGCGGCTGGGCATCATGCCCGGCGCCGAAGATCACCAGGCGTCGCTGCGGCGCCAGGTATTCGCAGAACACCTCGATCTCGCCACGCGCATCACGATAGCTGCGTAGCGAGGAGCGGCCTTCGCTCAGGGTGCGCTGCAGATCGGCACGCACTTCGGCGTCGAGTGCTGGGTCAAGCAGGCGGCCGTTGTCGCTGAGCGATGGATGTAGGTACAGACGCTCGCCCACGCGTACGCGGGCGTTGCGATAGCTGCCGATCACCGTGGCCACCGCGCCGGCCTGGCCGCTTTCGCGCACCCGGCGCAGTAACTCGAGCACCGCCAGTGGCTTGTCCGCACTGTGGCGCTCCAGCAGCACATGCACGGTGCCGTTGCAGCCGAGGCCGAAGGTCAGCGCGGCGTCCTGGTCGTCATCGTCGTCCTGAGTGGCGGTGCTGTAGCGGCGGATCACCGCTTCGCCGCCATCGGTCAGCCACCAGGCCTTTTTCGCCACTTCCGATTCCAGGCAGCCGCCACTGATGGTGCCCACGGTGCCGCCATACAGCGGAATCAGCATGCGCGCGCCAGGACGGCGGTAGGCCGAGCCTTCCACCTTGACCACGGTGGCGAGCACGGCCTGGCCATTGTCGCGTTCCAGCGCGCCGATGGCGCCGAGCAGGGCGCTGATTCCCGACAGCATAGGGTTCTCCCAGGCAGGTTCTTTGGTGATGTTGTCCCAGGCTGGCACTGTCGCTCAGGTCCGCCGGCAGGAGTTAGGCCGATACTGCGAGATTCTTGCCCGATCCTGCGTGGCCACCCTCGAAGCGTTCGGCCAGCTTGACGATACGGGCACGCTCGGTGCGGATGTAATCGACAAAAGCCTGCGCTACAGGAGACAGCCTGCGGCCGCGAATATTCACCACGCACCAGCTGCGCTGCAGCGGCAGTTCGGCCACCGGCAGCTCTCGCAGCAGGCCATGCTGCAGCTCCAGACGCACGGCATGACGCGGCAACAGGGCGATGCCGAGGCCAGCCAGCACCGCTTCGCGCTGCGATTCCAGAGAGCCGATCTCCAGCGTGCTGGGGAAATGCGCGCGTTTCTGGTGGCAGTACTCCTCGCAGGCGCGGCGGGTGCCCGAGCCGCTTTCGCGAATCAGCAGTGGATAGGCGGTCAGGTCCTGCAGTTGCAGGCTGTCGGCCTCGCACAACGGGTGATCCGGCGCCGCCACGGCGATGATCGGGTTGTTGAGGAAGGGCATGAAGTCCAGGGCCATGTCCTGTGGCACCTGGCTCATGATCATCAGGTCGTCGCGGCTCAGAGTCAGGCGGCGCACCACAAGCGCATGGTTGACCACCGTGAGATTGAGGCTTACTTCCGGGTAATGGCGCCTAAAATCGGCGAAAAGGTGGGGAATGAAATACTTTGCGCTGGATTCCACGCACAGATTGAGCTGCCCCTGCAACGAGCCCTGCAAGTCTGATAACTGCATGTCCAGGCTTTCCAGGCGGCCGAAGATATCGCTGCTGGCGCGCCTGAGCGCTTCCGCCGCTTCGGTGAGGTAGAGCTTCTTGCCGACGTACTCGAATAGCGGCTGGCCGACCAGCTCTTCCAGCTGACGAATCTGCAGGCTCACCGCCGGTTGGGTCAGCGCCATTTCCTCGGCTGCGCGGCTGTAGGAGCCGTGCTCGCACACCGCTCGGAATACCTGAAGCTGGCGCAAGGTCATGCGCAGCAGGGTTTTACGCACGCTTTCGTCCTCGTTCGATCAAGGCATAAGCAATTACTTATGCTCAATCAAATAATTATTCATTTTTGTTAATTCGTATAGCCGGATAGGGTTTCACCACGTTTTGCAACCAACTGTTGCAGCGTCCCTTGCAGCTCTGCGCTGAGGATTGGATCGTGATAAGAAAAATACTGATCGCCAACCGTGGTGAGATTGCCGTCCGCATCGTGCGGGCCTGCGCCGAAATGGGCATTCGCTCGGTGGCCATCTATTCCGAAGCCGACCGTCATGCGTTGCACGTCAAGCGTGCCGACGAAGCGCACAGCATTGGCGAAGACCCGCTGGCCGGCTATCTGAACCCGCGTAAGCTGGTCAACCTGGCGGTGGAAACCGGTTGCGATGCGCTGCACCCCGGTTACGGTTTCCTTTCTGAAAACGCCGAACTTGCAGAGATCTGCGCCGAACGTGGGATCAAATTCATAGGGCCGAGCGCGGAAGTGATCCGCCGCATGGGCGACAAGACCGAAGCCCGTCGCAGCATGATGGCCGCAGGCGTACCCTGCACCCCGGGTACCGAAGGCAACGTCGCCGATCTGGCCGAGGCCCTGCGCGAGGCCGAGCGCATCGGTTACCCGGTGATGCTCAAGGCCACCTCCGGTGGCGGTGGTCGTGGCATTCGTCGTTGCAACAGCCGCGAGGAACTGGAGCAGGCCTACCCGCGCGTCATTTCCGAGGCGACCAAGGCTTTCGGTAGCGCGGAAGTCTTCCTGGAAAAATGCATCGTCAATCCGAAGCACATCGAGGCGCAGATTCTCGCCGACAGCTTCGGCAACACCGTGCACCTGTACGAGCGCGATTGCTCGATCCAGCGCCGCAACCAGAAGCTGATCGAAATCGCCCCCAGCCCGCAGCTCACTCCCGAGCAGCGCGCTTATATCGGTGACCTGGCCGTGCGCGCCGCGCAGGCCGTGGGCTACGAGAACGCCGGCACCGTGGAGTTCCTGCTCGCCGAAGGCGAGGTGTACTTCATGGAGATGAACACCCGGGTGCAGGTCGAGCACACCATCACCGAGGAAATCACCGGCATCGACATCGTTCGCGAGCAGATCCGCATCGCCAGTGGCCTGCCGCTGTCGGTCAAGCAGGAAGACATCATCCACCGCGGTTATGCCCTGCAGTTCCGTATCAACGCCGAGGACCCGAAGAACAACTTCCTGCCCTCGTTCGGCAAGATCACCCGTTACTACGCGCCCGGCGGCCCCGGTGTGCGCACCGATACGGCGATCTATACCGGCTACACCATTCCGCCCTATTACGACTCGATGTGCCTGAAGCTGATCGTCTGGGCGCTGACCTGGGAAGAGGCGATGGACCGTGGCCTGCGCGCGCTGGACGACATGCGCGTGCAGGGCGTGCGCACCACCGCGCCCTATTACCAGGAAATCCTGCGCAATCCGGAATTCCGTAGCGGCCAGTTCAACACCAGCTTCGTCGAAAGCCACCCGGAACTGACCCAGTACTCGATCAAGCGCAACCCGTCGCACCTGGCCATCGCCATCGCCACCGCCATCGCTGCCCACGCGGGACTATAAAGCGGCTGCGGGCTACAGGCCCCAAGCTGCAGGCAAGCGCGAAGGTGCTTTGCCTGCAGCCTGAAGCCTGAGGCCTGTAGCTCTGAAGGAGAATCTGATGAACAAGAAGATCACCGTTACCGATACCGTCCTGCGCGATGCCCACCAGTCGCTGCTGGCCACGCGCATGCGCACCGAGGACATGCTGCCGATCTGCGACAAGCTCGACCGGGTCGGCTACTGGTCGCTGGAAGTCTGGGGTGGGGCCACCTTCGACGCCTGCGTGCGCTTCCTCAAGGAAGACCCGTGGGAGCGTCTGCGCCAGCTCAAGGCCGCACTGCCCAACACTCGCCTGCAGATGCTCCTGCGCGGGCAGAACCTGCTCGGCTACCGCCATTACAGCGATGACGTGGTGCGCGCTTTCGTGGCCAAGGCGGCGGTCAATGGCATCGACGTGTTCCGCATCTTCGATGCGATGAACGATGTGCGTAACCTGCGCGTGGCCATCGAGGCGGTCAAGGCTGCCGGCAAGCACGCCCAGGGCACCATCGCCTATACCACCAGCCCGGTGCACACCAACGAGGCATTCGTCGCCCAGGCCAAGGCCATGCAGGCGATGGGCATCGACTCCATCGCCATCAAGGACATGGCCGGCCTGCTCACGCCCTACGCCACCTTCGAGCTGGTCAAGGCGCTGAAGGCCGAGATCGATTTGCCGGTATTTATCCACAGCCACGACACCGCCGGTCTCGGCGCCATGTGTCAGCTCAAGGCCATCGAAGCCGGTGCCGACCACATCGATACCGCCATCTCCAGCCTGGCCTGGGGCACCAGCCACCCGGGCACCGAGTCGATGGTCGCCGCGCTCAAGGGCAGCGAGTTCGACACCGGCCTGGATCTGGAACTGATTCAGGAAATCGGCATGTACTTCCACGCCGTGCGTAAGAAGTACCACCAGTTCGAGAGCGAGTTCACCGGCGTGGATACCCGCGTGCAGGTCAACCAGGTGCCGGGCGGGATGATTTCCAACCTGGCCAACCAGCTCAAGGAGCAGGGCGCGCTGAACCGCATGAACGAAGTGCTGGAAGAGATTCCGCGCGTGCGTGCCGACCTCGGCTTCCCGCCCCTGGTAACGCCGACGTCGCAGATCGTCGGCACCCAGGCGTTCTTCAACGTGCTGGCCGGCGAGCGCTACAAGACCATCACCAACGAGGTGAAGCTGTACCTGCAGGGCCGCTACGGCAAGGCGCCGGGTAAGGTCGACGAGCAACTGCGCAAGCAGGCCATCGGCAGCGAGGAGGTGATTGACGTGCGCCCGGCCGACCTGCTCAAACCCGAGCTGGCGCGTCTGCGTGAAGAGATCGGCAGCCTGGCCAAATCCGAAGAGGACGTGCTCACCTTCGCCATGTTCCCCGATATCGGGCGCAAGTTCCTCGAGGAGCGCGCGGCCGGCACCCTCAAACCGGAAGAGCTGCTGCCCATGCCCAATGGCCAGGGCAAGGCGGCGCCAGTCGGTGGCGAAGGCGTACCGACCGAGTTCGTGGTCGACGTGCATGGCGAAAGCTACCGCGTCGACATCACCGGTGTCGGCGTCAAGGGTGATGGCAAGCGCCACTTCTACCTGTCCATCGACGGCATGCCGGAAGAAGTGGTGTTCGAGGCGCTCAATGAATACGTCGCAGGTGCTGGCGGCAAGCGCAAGCAGGCCGGCGCGCCGGGCGACGTATCCACCACCATGCCGGGCAATATCGTCGATGTGCTGGTCAAGGAAGGTGACAAGGTCAAGGCCGGTCAGGCCGTGCTGATCACCGAAGCGATGAAGATGGAAACCGAAGTGCAGGCGCCGATTGCCGGTACCGTCAAGGCCGTTCACGTGGCCAAGGGCGACCGCGTCAATCCGGGCGAAGTCCTGGTGGAAATCGAAGGTTAACCTCTATGGAGCCCGGCCTGTTGGATGGGCAAGTTTGACGGGGCGTATAACCCGGGCTCCTTTTTTATTCGTTGGCGTCCGTCCCTGACGGGGCGCCCAGGGTTTGAGACCCAGGAGCCGCAAGGCTCCTTTTTTACTGCAGTTCTCTGGTCATGCCCCAGGTGCGCAAGCACAGCGCGGGCGATCAGCACCGCTTGCGCGGGGCATGGCCTTTTCCCTTCAGCCGGCCGGAGCCTTGACTCCGGCCGGCGCGTTTCAGGCCTGTGGGAAGCGCGAGCGCGGCGTGGCCATCGGGATCTTGTCGCCATCGAGCGGCAGGAAGCTGCCCAGCTCGGCGTCGTATGCCTTGATCTGGCTGGTTTCGATGTCGTACACCCAGCCATGGATGAACAACTGCCCGCGCGCCAGCTTGGCTGCCACCGATGGGTGGGTGCACAGGTGGTTGAGCTGCGCCACGACGTTTTCTTCGGTGAGCACCGCCAGGGTTTCCTTGTCGTCGCTGCAGTTGCAGTTCTCTGCCACCACGCTGCGTGCGACCTCGGCATGGCGCAACCAGGCTTTTACCGTGGGCATGGTTTCCAGCGATGCCGGGTTGAGCACGGCCTTCATCGCGCCGCAGTCGGAGTGGCCGCAGACGACGATGTGCTGCACGCCTAGGGCCATGACTGCGTATTCGATGGCGGTGGAAACGCCGCCCATCATCTGCCCGTAGGCCGGCACCACGTTACCGACGTTGCGGTTGACGAACAGGTCGCCGGGCGAGCTCTGGGTGATCAGCTCCGGCACTACGCGCGAGTCGGCGCAGGTGATGAACATGGCGCGGGGGTTCTGGGCGGTGGCGAGCTTCTTGAACAGTTCTTCCTGCCGCGGGAAGACCTCGTTGCGAAAGCGCTTGAAGCCATCGACGATGCTGTGCAGCGCCTGCTCGGCGGTTTCGTTGCCCTCGTGGGCCTGAAGCGGAATCACCTGATGTTTGTAAGGCATGCCCTGAACCTCTGGGTTATCTGAAAATACGCTGCTAGAACGACAGTCATTGCGCCGTGCGAGTCACACGCCAAGTGTCGCCTCCAGCGAGCTGAGCGACAACCGGCGGTTTCGGGCAATTCGCCTCGGCGCACAGGGAGCGCGTGTCGCTGCCAGGTGGTGCTGCGAGGCGGGGCCTGGTCAGCGCGCGCTCTGTCGCTCCAGCTCGTGCAGATAGGGCAGGTCGGGGCCGACCCGGGTGCAGGTCAGTGCAGCAGCCTCGATCGCCAGGTGCAACATGGCGTCGATCTGCTCGCGGCTCAGGCTCGCCAGCGCTTCGGGGCTGTCCAGCTCGTGCCGTGCCAGGTAACTGAGCAGCGCGGCCTGAAAGGAATCGCCGGCGCCGACGGTGTCGCGGGTGAGCACGGCCAGCGCCGGTGCCGACCAGCGGCCGTGGCGGCTGTGCACGCTGGCGCCCTTGCTGCCGTGGGTGAGAAACACCAGCTGACAGCGCTGATTGAGCCAGCTCGCCGCGACCTGCTGCGGGTCGCGTTCGGGATAGAGCAACTGCAGGTCTTCCTCGCTGACCTTGATCAGGTGCGCGTAACGGGCGAAGGCCTCGACGCGCTCGCGCCAGCGGACGATATCCGGCGCCGGGCCGAGGCGCACGTTGGGGTCGAGGCTGATCAGGCGCTGCTGGTGTTCGCGCTGCACCAGCTGCAGCAGCGTCTCGGCCACCGGCTCCACCACCAGCGAGAAGGAGCCGACGTGCAGGCCGCGTACCCGCGCATCCAGGGTCGGCAGGTGCTCGGCGAGCAGCTGGCGGTCGGCGCAGCCCTCGCCACGGAAGGAATACTGTGGCGAACCGGCCGCGTCCAGGCCGACCATGGCCAGGGTAGTCGGCGCATCGCTGGCGATCAGGTAGGCATCGCTCACGCCTTCTTCACGCAGCACCTGGCGCAGGCGCTGGCCGAGGCTGTCCGAGGAAATTCCGGTGAACAGCGCCGAGTCGGCACCCATGCGGCGCAGGCCCAGCGCCACGTTGAACGGCGAGCCACCGGCGATGGCCTTGAAGGCCAGCTCGTTGTCACGCCCACCGTCGCTCTGGATGAACACGTCGAACAGCGCTTCGCCACAGACCAGGTACATATGCGTCTCCGTAATGAATCAAGCCAAGGCGCCCTCGGCGAGCCGGCTGACCTGCTCGCGATAGCGTTGATAGACCGCCTCGTACTGCGCCGTACGCGCCGGGTCGGGCTGCGTCTGGCTGCTGGCATCGAGCTGTACGCAACGCTCGCACAGTTCGGCCAGTTGCGCCTGGCGATCCGCTCCCGGCGTTAGGCTCCAGGCGGCCTGGATCGCGGCGCCCAGTGCGGCGGCTTCGGTGTGCTGCGGGCAGACCAGCGGCGTACCCATGATGTCGGCGATCACCTGGCGCCAGACCGGGCTCTTCGCCGCGCCGCCGATCAGGCGGATGGTCTCGCTCTGCAGGCCGCTGGCGCGCAGCAGGTCGAGGCCGTAGCGCAGGCCGAAGCTGGTGCCCTCGACCACGGCCCGGCAGAGGTTGGCGCGGGTCAGGTTGTCGCTGTCCATGCCCAGCAGGCTGGCGCGTGAGCGGGGCAGGGCCGGCACCCGCTCACCGTTGAAGAACGGCAGCAGCAACAGGCCCTCGGCGCCGATGGGCGATTGCTCGACCAACTCACCGAAGCTATGGATATCCAGCTCCAGCAACTGCTGGATCAGCCCGGTGGCGTTGGTCAGGTTCATGGTGCAGATCAGCGGCAGCCAGCCGCCGGATGACGAGCAGAAGGTCGCCACCTGTGCATGCGGGCTGACCGTCGCTTGGTCGCTGTAGGCATAGAGGGTGCCGGAGGTGCCCAGGCTCATGGTGATCGCCCCCGGGCGGATATTGCCGGTGCCGATGGCGCCCATCATGTTGTCGCCACCGCCGCTGGCCACCACGGCCTCCGGGTTCAGACCCAGTTGCCGGGCGATCTGCGGGCGGATGCGGCCCACTGGCTGATCCGGCCCGATCAGCTCCGGCAGCGCGCGCTGCAGGCGCCCGCTGGGGTCGATGAAATTCAGCAGTTCGCGGTCCCAGCTGCGCGTGCGCACATCGAAATACCCCGTGCCGGAAGCATCGCCATACTCGCTGCAGGCACGGCCGGTCAGCCAGTGGTTGAGGTAGTCGTGTGGCAGCAGGATATGGGCGATGCGGGCGAATACATCGGGGTGTTGCTCCTTGGTCCAGAGCAGCTTGGACACTGTGTAACCCGGCGCGATGGCCACGCCCAGGCGTTGCAGCGAGCCGGCCTCGCCGCCGAGATGATCGAGCAGGCGCTGGTTCTCCGGGGTCGATTCGGTGTCGCACCAGAGCTTGGCCGGGCGCAGGACCGCGCTTTGTTCATCGAGCAGCACCAGGCCATGCTGCTGGCCGGACACGCCAATGCCGAGGATTTGCTCGCCGCTGACACCGGCAGCCGCCAGCGCCTGTCGGGTCGCCTGCTCGAAGGCCTCCAGCCACTGCTGCGGCTGCTGCTCGCGGCGGCCATTGGCGCCGCTCTGCAGCGTGTGGCTGGCGCTGCCGGCGCCGAGCACCTGGCCGCTGTCAGCATCCAGCACCAGCGCCTTGGTGCCCTGGGTGCCGCAGTCGATACCGAGGTACATGGCTCAGTCGCCCAGCAGAGTCTGCAAGGTACGGGTCACGCCGAGCTTGCGCAGGCTGTCGTAACACAGCTCGAAGGCTGCGATGAAGGCTTCTGACTGCGGGATCGCCGTGCCGAAGATCGCCTCGACGCCCAGCAGCCGCTCGCGCACCTGGTCGTCATCGGCCACCAGTGCCTGGCAGAACTCAGCGCGCGGATCGGGGATGCGATAGTGCGTGCCGTTCTCGTCGACGCCCTTGAGGTACAGCGCCCAGGCTGCGACCACCAGGGCCACGCGCTCCAGGGGCCGGCCGTCCTCGATCAGGCGGTTGAGGGTGGGCACGATGAATTTGGGAAACTTCGACGAGCCATCCGAGCAGACCCGCTCGAGCTGATCGGCGATGGCCTGGTTGGAAAAGCGTTCGATCAGTGTGTCCTTGTAGTCGCTCAGATCGATGCCTGGCACCGGGGCCAGCTGCGGCGTTACATCGAGGTCCATGAAGGTGCGCACGTACTGGCGCAGCAGCGGGTCGTTCAGGGTCTCGTGAACGAAACGGTAGCCCTTGAGAAAGCCCAGGTAGGTCAGCGCCAGATGGCTGCCGTTGAGCAGCTTGATCTTCATCTCCTCATAGGGGGTGACGTCGTCGGTGAACTGCACGCCGACCTCTTCCCAGGCCGGGCGGCCGCTGACGAACTTGTCTTCCAGCACCCACTGCACGAAGGGCTCGCAGACCACCGGCCAGGCGTCCTCGACGCCGTGCTGCTCGGCCAGCTGCTGGCGATGGGCGGCGCTGGTCATCGGCGTGATGCGGTCGACCATGGCATTGGGAAAGCTCACGTGCTGGTCGATCCAGCTGGCCAGCTCATGGTCGGCCAGGTGGGCGAAGGCCAGCAGCGCCTTGCGCGTGACATCGCCATTGTGCGGCAGGTTATCGCAGGACATCAGGGTGAAGGCCGGAATGCCGGCGGCGCGACGTTTGGCCAGGGCCGTGCAGAGAAAGCCGAACACGCTTTGCGGCGATTCGGGGTGGCGCAGGTCGTGGGCAATGGCTGGCAGTTCGGCGAGAAATTCGCCAGTGCTGTCGTCGATGCAGTAACCACCCTCGGTGATGGTCAGCGAGACGATACGAATCGCCGGGTCGGCCAATTTGTCGATCAGCGCCTGTGGCGACTCCTCGGCCAGCAGCATGTCGGTGATCGCGCCGATCACCCGCACCGGCAGGTTCGGCTCGTCGCCCAGTTCGACCAGTGTGTAGAGGTAATCCTGGCTGGCCAGGGCATCGCGCATGGCGCGGTCCTCACTGCGCACGCCGACCCCGCAGATGCCCCAGTCCAGCGCCAGACCCTGGTTCATCAGGGCGTCGGTGTAGACCGCCTGGTGTGCGCGGTGAAAGCCGCCGACGCCGAAATGGGCGATACCGGTGCGGATCATCTCCGGGGTGTAGCTTGGCAGCGCGACGGCGCCGCCAAGCCGGGAAAGCTGCTGGCGATTGAGTTTCATCTGGAACATTCCTTGATGGAGCGGCGTCAGGCGGCCTGCTGCAGTGGTTTGGCGACGGCCTGGCCATCGGCGTCGAAGAGGTGGCAGTGCGCCGTGTCGAAATCCAGGGTCAGGGCATCGCCATAACGCGGCGCGAAGTCGCCTCGTACGCGCACCGTGAGCATCTCGCCCGAGGCGCAGCGCACATGGCAGAAGGTGTCGCTGCCCAGGCGCTCGCTGACGTCGGCGGTCACCTGCATGCGGCCCGCGCCAGTGCTTACCACATTGAGGTGTTCCGGGCGTACGCCCAGGGTCACCGTGCTGCCGATGCTGAGGCCGGCGGCGGACTGCGGCAGCGTCAGGTGCGTGCCACATTCCAGCTGCACGTCGCAGCTGCCGGCCGCGACCCTGTTCAGGGTGCCGCGCAGAAAGCCCATCTTCGGCGTGCCGAGAAAGCCGGCGACGAACAGGTTGGCCGGATGGTGGTACAGCTCCAGCGGCGAGCCGACCTGCTCAACGCGACCGCCATTGAGCACCACCACCTTGTCGGCGAGGGTCATGGCCTCCACCTGATCGTGGGTCACGTAGATCATGGTTGCCTGCAGCTCCTTGTGCAGCCGCGCCAGCTCCAGGCGGGTCTGCACGCGCAGGGCGGCGTCGAGGTTGGACAGCGGCTCGTCGAACAGGAAGATCTTCGGGTTGCGCACGATGGCGCGGCCGATGGCCACGCGCTGGCGCTGGCCGCCGGAGAGCTGCCTGGGCTTGCGTTCGAGCAGCGCCTCGAGCTGCAGGATGCGCGCGGCGTTGGCGACCTTGGCTTCGACTTCCTGCTTGCCGACCCGGGCCAGGTCGAGCGCGAAGGACAGGTTCTTGCGCACGGTCATGTGCGGGTACAGCGCGTAGGTCTGGAACACCATGGCCAGGTCACGTTTGGCCGGGGCGACATCGGTGATGTCCTTGCCGTCGAGCTCGATATGGCCGCTGCTGACCTCTTCCAGGCCGGCGATCAGGCGCAGCAGTGTGGATTTGCCGCAGCCCGACGGGCCGACGAAGACCACGAACTCGCGGTCGCGGATATCCAGGTCGACGCCCTGGATGATCGCCGTGCCGTCGAAGCCTTTTTGCAGATTGCGGATCTTCAGATCAGCCATGACATGAACCTCTTATTTGACGGCGCCGAAGGACAGGCCGCGCACCAGCTGCTTCTGGCTGATCCAGCCGAAGATCAGGATGGGCGCGCAGGCCAGGGTCGAAACGGCGGAAAGCTTGGCCCAGAACAGACCTTCGGGGCTGGAGTAGGAGGCCACCAGCGCGGTCAACGGCGCGGCGGCGGAGCTGGTCAGGTTGAGCGACCAGAACGCCTCGTTCCAGCACAGGATCAGCGACAGCAACATGGTCGAGGCCAGGCCGCCGCGGGCGATCGGCAGCAGCACGCGGACGATCTCCTGCCAGGTGGTGGCGCCATCGAGGCGCGCCGCTTCGAGGATGTCCACGGGGATGTCCTTGAAGTAGGTGTACACCATCCATACCAGGATCGGCAGGTTGATCAGGGTGTAGATGATGATCAGCGCCAGGCGCGAATCGAGCAGGCCGAACTGCTTGGCCAGCAGGTAGATCGGCACCAGCACGCCCACCGGCGGCAGCATCTTGGTCGACAGCATCCACAGCAGCGTGCGCTTGGTGTGGCGGGTTTCGAAGAAGGCCATGGAATAGGCGGCGGGCACGGCCAGGAGCATGCCCAGCAGCGTTGCCGAGACGGAGATCAGCACCGAGTTCCAGGCAAAGGCGAAATAGTCGCTGCGCTCGTTGATGTGCAGGTAGTTCTCCAGCGTCGGGGTGAAGATGAACTGCGGCGGCGTGGCGAAGGCGTCGATCTCGGTCTTCAGGCTGGTCAGCACCATCCAGAAGATCGGGAAGAAGACCACCGCGGCGATCGCCCAGGCCAGGGCACCGATGATCAGGCTCTGCAGGCGACGGGATTGTTTCAGCGTCAGCATCTCAGGGCCCTCACTGCTTGTCGGTCAGGTTCTTGCCGATCATGCGGATCAGCACGATGGCGGCGATGTTGGCGATGACCACCGCGATCAGCCCGCCCGCCGAGGCCATGCCGACGTCGAACTGCAGCAGCGCCTGGTTGTAGATCAGGTAGGCCAGATTGGTCGACTCGTAGCCGGGGCCGCCGCTGGTGGTGGTGTAGATCTCGGCGAACACCGAGAGCAGGAAGATGGTTTCGATCATCACCACCACCGCAATCGGCCGGGCCAGGTGCGGCAGGGTCAGGTGCCAGAAGATGGCGATGGGGCCGGCGCCGTCGAGGCGCGCGGCTTCCTTCTGTTCCTGATCGAGGGACTGCATGGCGGTCATCAGGATCAGGATGGCGAATGGCAGCCACTGCCAGGACACGATCAGGATGATCGACAGCAGCGGGTGGTGCGCCAGCCAGTCCACCGGCTGGGCGCCGAAGAACTGCCACACCGCAGCGAGAATCCCCGATACCGGGTGAAAGATCAGGTTTTTCCACAGCAGCGCGCTGACCGTGGGCATGATGAAGAACGGCGAGATCAGCAGCACCCGCACGATGCCGCGGCCGAAGAATTCGCTGGCTTCCAGCAGCGCCGAGATCAGTACGCCGAACACCACGCTGATCAGCAGCACGCTGCCCACCAGCAATACGGTATTGCCGGCGCCGGAGAGGAAAGCGGCGTCGGTGACGAAGTACTCGAAGTTCTCCAGGCCGACGAAATCGTTCTCGCCAGGGTACAGCAGGTTGTAGCGGATCAGCGAGAAATAGATGGTCATGCCCAGCGGCACGATCATCCAGATCAGCAGCAGGGCCACCGACGGGCTGACCAGAAACCAGCCGGGCGCCAGGCGCCGGGGCTTGCGACCGCCTGGCGTGCTGACCTGTTCGGCAGTGGTGTCGAGGGCCGAGGTGTTCATGGTGCCTCCGAAAGGCGGTGTCGTGGTGAAACGTAGGGTGGACAACGCTCTTTTTGTCCACCATTGGCGACATGGAGTGGTGGACAAGCTTCGCGTTGTCCACCCTACATACTCGGCGAATGGCGGCGCTAACCCACCCTACAGGACAGCAGCTTCCTTACTTCGGATACCCGGCGCGCTTCATTTCCCGCTCGGTGCTCTGCTGGGCGGCCTGCAGTGCCTGCTGCGGTTGCATCTGTCCGGTCAGGGCGGCGGCGAACAGCTTGCCGACGCTGGTGCCGATAGCCTGGAACTCGGGAATGGTCACCAGCTGGATGCCAACGTAGGGCACCGGCTTGGCGCTGGGGTTGGCCGGGTCGGCCTTCTTCAACGAGTCCAGCGTGACCTTGGCGAACGGCGCGGCCTGCATGTAGGCATCGCTGTAGGTCGAGGTGCGGGTGCCCGGCGGCACGTTGGCCACGCCATCGCGCTCGGCGACCAGCTCGGCATAGGCCTTGGAGGTGGCCCAGGCGCTGAAGGTCTTGGCGGCGTCCTTGGACTTGGAACTGGTGGGGATCGCCAGCGCCCAGGAATACAGCCAGGAGGCGCCCTTGTCGGTTATCTGGGTCGGCGCGAAGGTGAAACCGACCGAGTCGGCGACCTTGCTCTGCGAGGTGTCGGTGACGAAGGAGCCGGCGACGCTGGCATCGACCCAAAGCGCGCACTTGCCGCTGTTGAACAGCGCCAGGTTCTCGTTGAAGCCATTGCTGGAGGCGCCCGGCGGGCCGTACTTCTTCATGTTGTCGACGTAGAAGTTCAGCGCGTTCTGCCACTCGCTGCCGGTGAATTCCGGCTGCCATTGCTCGTCGAACCAGCGCGCGCCGAAGGCGTTGGCCAGGGTGGTGATCAGCGCCATGTTCTCGCCCCAGCCGGCCTTGCCGCGCAGGCACAGGCCGTACACACCCTTGTCCGGTTGGTGCAGCTTGCCGGCGAATTCGGCCATCTGCTCCCAGGTCGGTTGCTCGGGCATTTCCAGGCCGGCCTGCTCGAACAGGTCCTTGCGGTAATAGGTGATCGAGGCTTCGGCATAGAACGGCAGGGCATAGAGCTTGCCGTTGGCCGACAGGCCTTCGCGCACCGAGGGGAATACGTCGTCGAGGTCGTAGTCAGCCGGCAGCTCGGTCATCGGCTCCAGCCAGCCTTTCTCGCCCCACAGCGCGGCTTCGTACATGCCGATGGTGAGCACGTCGAACTGGCCACCCTGGGTGGCGATATCGGTGGTCAGGCGCTGGCGCAGCACGTTCTCTTCGAGCACCACCCACTTCAGGCGGATGTCCGGGTTCTGTTCTTCGAAAGTCTTGGCCAGCCGCTGCATGCGAATCATGTCGCTGTTGTTGACTGTGGCGATGGTCAGGGTTTCGGCGCCGTGGGCGACCGTGGCGAGGGACAGGCAAGAGGCTGCAACAAGGGCTTTGATCGAGTTGTTCATGCTTGTGAACTCCTCTTGCGCGCCGGTCTGGCTGCGCAAGAACGTTATTGTTTTTGTTTCGCTCGGCCCGGATTACACCCCCGCAGGGCAGATCGAACAAATCCTTGAGCGCACAGCGATCGATACTTTTTTGCACTCGATGAACAGGGAAAAACAGCCCGAACGGCAGGTGAATCTCCCTGGCAGTAGGCTTGAAGAGGAGGTTGCAGGAGAAGGCTGTGACCGATTCAGTACAGGTTTTGCTCGGTCAGGCGTTGCACCACCAGCTTGCGATAACCCGAGGGTGTCATGCCCTTGAGCTGCTGGAAGCGGCGGTTGAAGTTGGAGATGTTGCTGAAGCCGGACTCGAAGCACACCTCGGTCACCGGTTTGTCGCTCTGGCTCAGCAACTCACAGGATTTGCTCACCCGCAGGCGGTTGACGAACTCGACGAAGCCGCGCCCGGTGGCCTGCTTGAAGAAGCGCGAGAAGTAGGTGGGGGTCATGCCCAGGTATTCGGCGACTTCCTCCTGGCCGATACCCTGGGCGTAGTGCTGGAAGATGTAATCCACCGCGCGGTTGATGCGCTCGACATGCTGCTCGTCGCCCAGCTCCGAGGAGGTCAGGGTCGAGAGCAACTGGTAATCCTCGCTGGCCGCCAGCAGCTCCATGAGGATGAAGAAATGGCCCAGGCGGGTGATGCCCCGGCTGTCTGCGATCCTGCGCAGCAGCACGGCGGCTTCGCGGATCACCTGCGGGTCGCGGAACTCGATGCCGAACTGCGCGCGCGCCAGCAATGGCTGCAGGGTCTTGAGCTCGGCGAATACCGCGCTGCCGCTTTCCAGTACTTCGTCGGTGAAGTTGACCAGCATGTCGCGGGTCTGCACCACCTCGCCGTCCGCAACCTGGCTGATCCAGTTGTGCGGCAGGCCGGGGCCGGTGAGGAACAGGGTGTAGGGGGAGAAGTTGCCGATGTAGTCGCCGATGAACACCTTGCCCGAGCTGGCGACGATCAGGTGCAGCTCGTATTCCTTGTGGAAGTGCCAGCGCACCAGCGGTGAGGGAAAGCCGTGCTGACGGTAGATCAGCGAATGGCCTTCGTGGTCGTCCATCAGCTCGTAGGACGGGTCGGCTACGCGGGATGTACGGGTCATGGGCGTCGTCGGTCGCTACCTGGTAAGACGACGTTTTTAACACATCGTCGGTGCAGGCCAAGTCAAAGCAGGCTCAATTGCGCTCCCGGTGGGCAGAACTGCGAACAGTCCAGCACCACGCGTTCGCGCTTGTCCAGGCCGAACCTGCGCCGCGCCAGGCGGAACCGTTGCTGTAGCAGCTCGGCGAACTGGCCCTCGCCACGCATGCGGCTGCCGAAGCGACTGTCATAGTTCTTGCCGCCGCGGCTCTGGCGGATCAGGCTCATCACGTGTTCGGCGCGCTCGGGGAAGTGCACCTGCAGCCATTCTTCGAACAGATCGGCAATCTCCAGCGGTAGGCGCAGCAGCACGTATCCGGCCGAGCGTGCGCCGGCATCGGCTGCGGCTTCGAGCAGGGCTTCCAGCTCCATGTCGTTGATCATCGGAATCATCGGTGCGCACATCACGCTCACCGGCACGCCTGCCTCGTGCAGCATGCGCATGGCGCGCAGACGGGCGGTCGGCGCCGCAGTACGCGGCTCCATGATGCGTTTCAGCTCATCGTCCAGGGTGGTCAGGCTGAAGGCCACGCTGACCAGGTTGTGGCTAGCCAGCTCACTGAGCAGGTCGAGGTCGCGCAGGATCAGCGAGCCCTTGGTGATGATGCTCAGCGGGTGCTTGTAGCGCAGCAGGATCTCCAGCGCCTGGCGGGTCAGGCGCTGTTCGCGCTCGATCGGCTGGTAGGCGTCGGTGTTGATGCCCAGGGCGATGGGCTGCGGCACGTAGCCCGGCTTCTGCAGCTGTTCTTCCAGGCGCTCGGCCAGGTTGGTCTTGGCGATCAGGCGGGTTTCGAAGTCGATGCCCGGTGACATGTCCCAGTAGGCATGAGAGGGGCGGGCGAAGCAGTAGATGCAGCCGTGCTCGCAGCCACGGTAGGGGTTCACCGAGCGATCGAAGCCGACGTCCGGCGAGTTGTTGCGGGTGATCGCCGTCTTGGCCTTTTCCTTGCGTACTTCAGTGGCGCGGCTCGGCGGGGTTTCGTCCTGATACCAGCCGTCGTCTTCCTGCTCCGAACGGGTCGGCGCATAACGGTTGTGCGGATTGCTGGCGGTGCCACGGCCACGTGGCGGCAGGCTGATGGACATGCTCGGACTCCAAATATACTGTATAAAAATACAGTTATTTGCAGCCCGAGCAAGTCCCGTCTATCGCAACATGGCTCAGGCCGTTGCGGCCTGCGGCGCTTCCTCGCGCTTGGCGTAACGCTGAGCCAGTACCGCGCAGACCATCAGCTGGATCTGGTGGAACAGCATCAGCGGCAGGATCAGCAGGCCGATGCTGCTGCCGGCGAACAGCACCTGTGCCATGGGTACGCCGGTGGCCAGGCTCTTCTTCGAGCCGCAGAAGAGTATGGTGATGCGGTCTTCCAGACTGAATCCCAGCCACTTGCCCAGCAGGTGGGTCAGCACCAGGGCCAGTGCCAACAACACGCAGCAGGCGGCAATCACCAGCAGCAGGGTGTTCAGCGGTACCTGTTGCCACAGGCCGCCAATCACCGCGGCGCTGAAGGCGGTGTAGACCACCAGCAGGATCGAGCTCTGGTCGACGTATTTCAGCCAGCTCTTGTTCTGGTTGACCCAGCCGCCGATCCAGCGCTGGGCGATCTGGCCGAGAACGAAGGGCAGCAGCAGTTGCAGGCTGATCTTGCCGATGGCATCGAGGGTCGAGCCATTGTCGCCGTGTACGCCCATCAGCAAGGCCACCAGCAGCGGGGTGACGAAGATACCGAGCAGGCTGGAGGCCGCCGCGCTGCAGATCGCCGCCGGGATGTTGCCGCGCGCCAGCGAGGTGAAGGCGATGGCCGATTGCACCGTGGCCGGCAGCGCACACAGGTAGAGCATGCCCAGGTACAGTTCTTTGCCCAGCAGCGGCTCCAGTGCCGGCCTGAGCGCCAGGCCGAGCAGCGGAAAGAGGATGAAGGTGCAGGCGAACACCAGCAGGTGCAGACGCCAGTGCCCGGCACCGGCAAGAATCGCCTGACGCGACAGTTTGGCGCCGTGCATGAAGAACAGCAGGGCGATGGCCAGGTTGGTGATCCATTCGAAGATCGTCGCGACCTGGCCGCTGGCGGGTAGCAGTGTGGCGGCGAGCACAACGGCGAGCAGAGTCAGGGTGAAATTGTCGGGCAGCAGGCGGGAGCGGGCCATGTTCGATATCCGGTGGTTGTCAGACTGGCCCGGCCACTCTAGCCTGAGTCGCATCGACCGACTAACGCCATCAGGCCAGAGAATGTCGCCTAACGGACAAAACCTGCTTCCCGAACGCGCGGTACCGCGCTTGCCGCATCTGCCTCGGCCACTCTATGCACGCACCGAGTCGCTGGCGCGGGCAGTCAGCACGCCGCGACATAGCCATCCCTGGGTGCAACTCTCCTATGCGCTGGAAGGGGTGCTGCACGTACACAGCGCGGCGGGCAGCTTCGTCGCTCCGCCGCAACGGGCGATCTGGATTCCTGCCGATCTGGAGCACGAGGTGGTCAGCTCGCCGGGTACCGAGATGCGCAGCCTGTACATCGACTGCGCCGCCAGCGCCTGGGCGCCACTGCGCTGCCGGGTGCTGGAAATCGATAACCTCAGCCGCGAGCTGATCCGCCGCTTCTGCGAACTGCCGGTGGAGTACGACGAGGGTGGCGCCGATGGTCGTTTGGCGCAGGTGCTGCTGGATCAGTTACGTGCAGCGCGGGAGGTGGGCCTTTCATTGCCGCTGCCACAGGATGCGCGGCTGCTGCGCCTGTGCCGCGCGTTGCAGGCGCAACCGGACGACAGTCGTAGCCTGATGCAGTGGAGCCAGGCCCTTGGCGCCTCGGAGAAAACCCTCAGCCGCCTGTTCCTGCGCGATACCGGGCTGACCTTCCGTGCCTGGCGCCAGCGCTTGCGCTTGCTGACGGCGTTGGAGCCTCTGCAGCGGGGCGATCGTGTCACCGACGTGGCGCTGACCTGCGGCTACGACTCCACCTCGGCGTTCATCGCCGCCTTTCGCCAGCAGTTCGGCGAGACGCCAGGGGAGTTCTTTCGCGATTGAATCAGGAGCCGCGATGCACCTGCAGCGCGGCATAGCCGTACTCGCCCGGCTCGCCGTCGAGCACGAGCTGGCCGGCGGCGGCCAGCTCGCGGGTACGCCAGAACAGGAAGTAGTCGGTGGCGAAGAAGCCATCGCAGCGCTTCATCACCTCGGCCATCACGCGGGGCAATGGCTGCGGCTGCGCGCTGGTGTGGTGCAACAGGGCCGCGTCGATAAGCCGATAATCTTCCGTACTGAATGCACTCGCCTGCCAGCGACGCACGGGCTGCGGGTCGCTCAGCAGCGCCTGCCACTGCGCCGCCAGCGCCGCCTTGCGCTGGGCATCGACCAGGTGCGGTGTGGCGATTTTTGCCAGCGCTTTGGGCCGGTGCATGGCCACGGCCATGCGTGTTTGCACCCGGCTGTCACCGCTGCCGCAGGGTGCTTCCCAGAGCTCGACTGTGCTGCCTTGCAGGGCATGCGCCACGCGCGCCAGCAGCAGTTGTTCGCTGCAACTGTCGCCATGCCAGACGGTGACCGGGCGCTCCTGCTGCGCCAGCCCGGCAAGCCAGCGCGCATCCTCGGCCAGGCCGCTGGCGAAGTCCGGAACCGGAGTTACCGTGTCTGGCCAGACAGCACTCCAGAAGGCGACGCGGGCGCTGCAGGGCGGCGTTTGCACATCCGCCAGCGGGCCGACGGCCAGATCGTCACGCAGCACGCGCAAACCCGCCGCAGCGGCCTGCGCACCGATTACCTGACTGACGCCGGCAACGGCGTTGTCGCCGCAGACCAGATGCCACATGAAGCCTCACTTGTACGTTGATCTTGAAGGGGGAATGAGTGAGGCAGACTATGGCCTATTTTCCTTTGGCTATTCAGTGTTCTTGCGTTGAAGGCGTTCAAAGTTGCGTGCAAGCGTAGAGAGGCCTGAGTAGCACCTGCTAAATCTTTCTGTACCCCGGAAAAAACCAATTGACTCAAGAAAATAAGGGGAAAATGAGCTGAGCAACTGCTGCTGGATGTGGCTGGTGTACTCAAGATCAAATGTGCGCTTTGCAATAATCGCTGCCTGCGCCTCTTGTAGAGCGTCTGCCAAAACTTCGTATGGGTGAGCTTTTCCATTTGCGTCGGCTGAGTCTGCTCGATTCCTCCATGCTAGATCTCTCAAGACCTGAGTGATTTCACATACAGCTTCGTAATCAATCTTTTGCTTGTGCGCCCGGTAGAGGAAAAAAACTAATCCGCCAAGGATGACAAGGAAAAATAAAGCAAAGCTATCCATATTTATGTCTTCCTTGATGGCTATTTCTTCAGCTTTGGATTGGGGAAGAACTGCACAGCCTGCACGCCTGCCGTCGCCTTGGGTTTCAGGCCGCTGACGTTGACCCGGGTCGGCAGCTCCTTGGGCACCGAGTTGCCGCGCGCATCGAGGGTGTCGGCATAGCCGCACTTGACGCATTCGCGGTGCGGCACGCCGTCGACGTTCCACATCTTGATGCTGTCGGTCTCGCTGCACGCCGGGCACACGGCGCCGGCGATAAAGCGTTTCGGGGTGCTGTTCACAGGCGCATCGCTCATGCGGCCTCCTGGCTCAGGCCGAGGTGGCGCAGCAGGGCGTCGATGCTCGGCTCGCGGCCACGGAAGTCGACGAACAGCACCATCGGCGCCTGCGAGCCGCCACGGGCGAGGATCGCTTCGCGGAAGGCACGACCGGTATCAGCGTTGAACACGCCTTCTTCCTCGAACTTGGAGAAGGCGTCGGCGCTGAGCACTTCGGCCCACTTGTAGCTGTAGTAACCGGCCGCATAGCCACCGGCGAAGATATGTGCGAAGCCGTTGGCGAAGCGGTTGTAGGCCGGCGGGCGCAGCACCGAGACCTCATTGCGCACGCCTTCGAGCACGTCCAGCACGCTGCGGCCGTCGCCGTGGGTGGCGTGCAGCTCGAAGTCGAACAGCGAGAACTCCAGCTGGCGCACCATCATCAGCCCGGACTGGAAGTTCTTCGCCGCCAGCATCTTGTTCAGCATGGCCTGCGGCAGCGCCTCGCCGGTTTCATGGTGGCCGGAGATCAGCGCCAGGCCTTCCGGCTCCCAGCACCAGTTCTCCATGAACTGGCTCGGCAGCTCGACTGCGTCCCAGGCCACGCCGTTGATGCCAGAGGCACCGGCGTGCTCGACGCGGGTCAGCAGGTGATGCAGGCCATGGCCGAATTCGTGGAACAGGGTGGTGACCTCGTCGTGGGTCAGCAGCGCCGGCTTGCCGCCGACCGGCGGGGTGAAGTTGCACACCAGGTTGGCCACCGGGGCGATCAGCTGGCCCTGGGCGTCGCGGCGCTTGTCGCGGGCGCCGTCCATCCAGGCGCCGCCACGCTTGTTGGCGCGGGCGTAGAGGTCGAAGAAGAAGCGCCCGACATGCTCGCCGTTCTCGGTGATCTCGAACAGGCGTACGTCCGGATGCCAGGTGTCGAAGTCTTTCAGCTCGCGAATCTCGATGCCGTAGAGCTTCTGCACGATGGCGAACAGGCCGCTGAGCACCTTGTCCACCGGGAACCAGGCGCGCACTTCTTCCTGCGAGATGCTGTAGCGCTGCTGACGCAGGCGCTCGCTGTAGTAGCCGACGTCCCAGCTTTGCAGATCAGTGAGGCCCTGTTCGGCGGCGAAGGCCTTGAGTTCGGCCAGGTCTTGCTCGGCGAAGGGCTTGCTGCGCACCGCCAGGTCACGCAGGAAGCTCAGAACCTGGTCGGTGGACTCGGCCATCTTGCTGGCCAGGCTCAGCTCGCTGTAGTTGGCGAAGCCGAGCAGGCGCGCCAGCTCCTGGCGCAGGTCGAGAATCTCGGCCATCAGCGGGCCGTTGTCGTTCTGCCCGGCATTCGGCCCCTGGTCGGAAGCGCGGGTGCAGTAGGCGGCGTACACCTCTTCGCGCAGGGCGCGGTCGTCGGCGTAGGTCATCACCGCGTAGTAGCTGGGGAATTCCAGGGTGATCAGCCAGCCTTCCAGGTTCTTGGCCTCGGCGGCCTGCTTCATCTGCGCCTTGGCCGAGTCGGTCAGGCCGTTCAGCAGGGCTTCGTCGGTGATGTGCTTGGTCCAGGCCTGGGTGGCGTCGAGCAGCTGGTTGGAGAACTTGCTGGTCAGCTCGGACAGGCGCATCTGGATCTCGCCGTAGCGCTTCTGCTGCTCGGCCGGCAGGTCGATGCCGGACAGGCGGAAATCACGCAGGGCATGTTCGAGGATGGTCTTCTGCGCCACGTCGAAATCGGCGGCCGCCGGGCTCTTGGCCAGCGCCTCGTAGGCCTGGAACAGCGGCTTGTTCTGGCCCATTTCGGTCCAGTACTCGGACAGCTTGGGCAGGCAGGCCTCGTAGGCGGCGCGCAGCTCGGGGCTGTTGCATACCGCATTGAGATGGCTCACCGGGCTCCAGGCGCGGCCCAGGCGCGCGCCCAGCTCGTCCAGCGCCAGCACCAGGCCGTCCCAACTCGGATTGGCCTGCTGCGCCTCGAGCAGCTTGGCGATGGCAGCGCGGCTGTCGGCCAGAATCTGGTCGACGGCGGGTTCGACGTGCTCCGGTTTGATCTGCGAGTAGGGTGGCAGGTCGAAGTCTTGCAGCAGAGGGTTGTTCGCGGTCACGACGAGGCACCTGTGGCGAAGGAAGAGAGGCTGCGCCGGGGAAAATCCCAGGGCGATTGCAGTCGATATGGGGGCCATCTTAATTACAATCAAGCTTTCCCGCAGCCCAGGAGCCTCTATCGTGGCGATTCGCAAATACCAGCAACACCTCCCGCAACTGGGCGCGCGCGTCTTCGTCGACGCTTCTGCCGTGGTCATCGGTGACGTGGAGCTGGGCGAGGACAGCTCGGTCTGGCCGATGACCGTTATCCGTGGCGACATGCACCGCATCCGCATCGGCGCGCGCACCAGCGTGCAGGACGGCAGCGTGCTGCACATCACCCATGCCGGGCCGTTCAACCCGGACGGATTCCCGCTGATCATCGGTGACGAGGTGACCGTCGGGCACAAGGTCACCCTGCACGGCTGCACCCTGGGTAACCGCATCCTGGTCGGCATGGGCAGCATCGTCATGGATGGCGCGGTGGTCGAGGACGAGGTGATCATCGGCGCAGGCAGCCTGGTGCCGCCGGGCAAGCGACTGGAGAGCGGCTACCTGTACGTCGGCAGCCCGGTGAAACAGGCGCGTCCGCTGACCGACAAGGAGCGCAACTTCTTCAGCTACACAGCGGGCAACTACGTGAAGCTCAAGGATCTGCACCTGACCGAGGGTTATGAACAGTGAGTGGCGAACTGATCATCCGCCCCATCGAGGCGGCCGATTTCGATCAGGTCTGGCCGATCATCCGTGACGTGGTGCAGGCGCAGGAAACCTACGCCTTCGACCCGGACATGGATCGTGAAACGGCCTGGAAAACCTGGGTCGAACTGCCGCGCGCCACCTTCGTGGCGGAACAGGACGGGCAGATTCTCGGCACTTACTACATCAAGGCCAACGCCGCAGGTCCCGGTGATCATGTGTGCAACTGCGGCTATATGACCGCCCCGGCTGCGCGTGGCCGCGGTATCGCCAGCCGGCTCTGCGTCCACTCGCTGCAGGTGGCGCGCGAGCTGGGCTTCAGCGCCATACAGTTCAACAGCGTGGTCGCGACCAACACGGTCGCCGTGGCGTTGTGGCAGAAGCACGGTTTCGCCATCGTCGGCACCCTGCCCAAGGCCTATCGCCATGCCCGGCATGGGTTGGTGGATTGTTATGTGATGTTTCGCAGTTTGGTGGATTGAGACGAGGCAAACAGCGCGACAGACGCTACCTATCTGGTAAGTGGTAGCCGGTCAGATATCGACACTCGTGGGTATAAGCTTGCACATCCTTGGTTATCGTGAATTCCTTTCCCGTTGATCGGGTCGCTATGCTCGCGCTTTCTATGGATCCAACATCCTGCAAGGAGTGCCTATGAGTCAAGCCAACCCTTTCGAACCTCTGCCGCAGAGGGTGAGCTCATCCTTGCGCCGGTGGCCGGCCTTGCCACGACAGCTGGCTTGGGTCGCATTTATTGTCGGGGTGATGGGTATCGCCATCACGCTCGTCACCTGGGCCATGAGCGGTTACGTAGATTACATGGGTTGGCTACGCCAGGGCTTATCGTTCTGGCTGGGGCATCTGTTGTTGTCCGCATTGGCTGCATATTGGATGACGCTGGCCTATCTGGAGCGACATGGCTTGGCCGGTTATCCGCACCCTGCGCCATTAATACTGGGCTACGGCCTGCTTTACCTGCTGGCTTCCTGGGCTATGGGCTATGCCCTGAGCTATCTCTTCGTGTGGCTTTACGACAATCCCGATCATTACGGTACTGATCGTCTGCTTAGCGATGGTATGTGGTGGCTGCTCGGCTTATTGCGTTTCGCCACCGAGGCGTTGCTGACTCTGTGGCTGGTGTTGCACCTGTCGCGCCACAAGGCGAGGCCGGCAGAGACCGCTTTGCACGTGTCGGCGACGACTCTGGCCTGGTTGTTCGCCATGGGGATGGTGGTACTCGGCCTGCAATTGAATGCGCTGGTGGTGCGTCTGGCGAGGGGGATGACGGCGGGCGAGGCCCTCGATGGTTGGCCTGGGCTGGCCGGTCTGGTCAACGCTGGCTTATGCCTGCTGGTGAGCTTCTTCGCTGCCCGTTCGGCCCTGCCGGCGCAGGTCCAGGGCTTCAACGCTGGACGACTGGCACTGGCCTGTTTGATCACCCTGCTGCTATGGCTGGGCAGCGGGGTGCCGGGCGCAATTCTGATGCTGGCGGTACTTTGGCTTGGCCACGTGAGCGGGCCGGTGATGTTAGTGTTGCTGGCGACGCTGCAACTGGCGCTGCTGTGGCCATTCACTCGCCTCGGGCTGCGTTGGGGCTATCGCGCGCAGGCCGCGCAGGCGTGAATGCCTGGGCAAAGGCGGGTATCCTTCGCCACCGTTCCAGTTGCGAATAGGCGCTCGCCCATGCATCACTCCACCATCCTCTTCGACCTCGACGGCACTCTTACCGACCCGCGAGAGGGCATCACCCGTTCGGTGCAGTACGCGCTGGCCAAGTTGGGGATCGATGAGCCGGACCTGGCCGCGCTGGAGCATTTCATCGGCCCGCCCTTGCTGCAGTGTTTCATGACGACCTATGCGCTGGACGAGACCACTGGCTGGCAGGCGGTAAATCATTACCGCGAGCGCTTCCGGGTCACCGGTCTCTACGAGAATCGCGTGTTCGAGGGTGTCGAGGCACTGCTGGAAGCGCTGGTGGCGCAGGGGCGGACGCTGTATATCGCCACCAGCAAGCCGACGGTATTCGCCGCGGAAATCGCCCGGCACTTCGGCTTCGACCGCTATTTCAAGCGCATCTATGGCAGTGAGCTGGATGGCACGCGCACCAACAAGGTCGAGCTGCTGGCGCATCTGCTGGAGTCGGAACAGCTGGCACCTGGCTCAGCGCTGATGATCGGTGATCGCAAGCACGACCTGATCGGCGCGCGCAGCAACGGTTTGCAGGCTGTGGCAGTGGGCTATGGCTTCGGTAGCCGCGAGGAGTTGCTCGGCGAGGCGCCGGCCTTTCATTTCGAGACGCTGGAAGAGATGCACCGAGCGTTGGTCGGCTAAAGATGGTGTGGAGCGAGGCGATAAACCTCGTGGGAGGCGCTTCAGCGGCAAGCTTTTTCGCGGCTAAAGCCCCTCCTACAGGCGTTGTATGTCAGCCGTTACGCTGATAAATGATCTTCTTGGTGCCGCCGTCGCAGCTGCCGACGACCATGCTTTGATCCTGAACTTCGTTGTTGGGCACGATTTCCAGGGTGTAGCTGGGCACGTTGTTGGCCTGGATCTTCACTTCGATTTCCTGCTTGAGTTCTTCGCAGGGCTTGGGCGCGGCCAGCGCGCCGCCAGCCAGGAGCATCAGGGCCAGGGCGGGAATCAGTCTTTGCATCGCTTGTACCTCCAGTGTTGGGCGAAACCTGAGTAGGTTGGACTGGCAATTTGCCCAGCAGTTCTAGTGGTTTTGCATGAGGCTTTCCAACGCGGCCCGGCGATCTGCCTCCGGCAGCCGACCGAGCGCGGCGACTGCCGTGTAGAACGCGCGCCAGTCCTGACCTTGCTCCTCGAACAGCGCAGCGAATGCCGGCACCCATTGGTCATAGAGGCCGAAGGGCAGGAGCTTGGCGTTGTTCAACGGGCTTTCGATCCAGGCGTCATAGCGGCCCTGACCTCCCCATTGTTGGCGCATGGCGCGGTAGTCGCGGCGCAGGCGCTCGAACTCGGCCTGCTTGGCGGCGCGCATGGCTTGCTCCGGCAGGTCGCTGGCATAGAGCTGCTTGAGGCGCTCGCGGCTGGCCAGCACCAGTTCGATGAACTGCTGGCGCTGGTGGTCATCGCTGGCTGGCGGCGTTTCACCACGGGCCGCGTGCCATTGACGCAGCCCTTCGCGTTCGACGAAGGTGGCGAAGGACTCGTTGAAGGCGGTATCCCCTGGCAAGTAGTACTGCTGGTGCGCCAGCTCGTGAAAGATCACCGCGATGAAACGCTCGTCGCTCCAGCGCAACATGGTGTTGAGCAGCGGATCGTCGAACCAGCCCAGAGTCGAATAGGCTTCCACGCCGCCGATATAGGTGTCCAGCCCCTTCTGGCGCAGCAGTGCAGCGGCGCCGCGTGCCCGGCCCTGCTGGTAGTAGCCGCGGTAGGCGACGCAGCCGGCGATGGGAAAGCAATGCAGTTCGGGTTCGAGGGAGAACTCCGGCGTGGCGAACAGGTTCCATACCACGAAGGGCCGCCCCAGGTCGGCGTACAGCCGATAACTACGGTTTTCAGGCAGCTGCAGATGCGTACTGGCAAAGTCGCGCGCCTGCTGGCTCAGCGCCAGGCGCCTGGCCAGAGCAGGATCGGTAGCAGGATCCTGGAGAATGCGTTCGACGGGCTGGCGCGCGTGCAGCAATTGCCACTGGCCCTGGCCGAGATGCGCGTAGTAGTCGATGGTCGAGCAGCCGCCCAGCAGCAGGGTGAGCAGGGGAACCGCAATGCGGCGCAGCAGGTCGATAGGGCAGGCGTTGGGCATGTCGTCACGCTAGCTGATCGCGTGGGTTGTCTCCAGCCCCTTTCGCCTCGGTTTTGCCCGCCTCCCGGTGTAGGCTGGTATCCGAACCCCTATCTGGAGGTCGCCATGCGCGCCCTGCTTCTCGCTCCCGCCCTGATGATGCTCGGGGCCTGTGCTTCACCCCTGCCCAAGCCCGATCTGCAGCAGGCCTGGGTCGAGTTGTATTCCAGCGCCGACACCCTGCTGATGGCCGACCGTCTGGACGGCAAGCGCTGGCCGGATGGCCGTTACTTTCAAGTGACGCCGGGCCAGCACGAGCTGGAAACGCGCTTTCAGTTCGAAGTGCGCAGCGGTGCGACCCTGGGCATGCAGAGCGAACCGCTGCGCATGACCTGCGAGATTCGCCTGCGTTACGACGACTTCGCCGCGGGCCGGCGTTATCGCCTCGAGGCGCGCCAGCAACTGATGAAGGCGCAGGCCTGGCTGTATGACGAGCAGCGCAACGTGCTGGCGCGTGGTGAGGTGCTGCGCTGCGGCACGGCGATCTGAGGCGGCACGGCGCACCCCACAGAGCGTCGGGTGCGTCGCCGGGATTGGCTCAGGCTTCGAGTATGCCTTCCAGGGTGATGGTGGCCTTGAGCAGCTTGGATACCGGGCAGCCGGTCTTGGCGGCTTCCACGGCTTTCTCGAAAGCGCTGCGCTCGGCGCCCGGAATCTTCGCGCGCAGCGTCAGGTGCACCGCGCTGATTTCGAAACCACCCTCGACCTTGTCCAGTGTCACCTGCGCCGTGGTGTCGATGCTTTCGGCGGTCATGCCGGCTTCGCCCAGCTCCTTGGACAGGGCCATGGAAAAACAGCCGGCATGGGCTGCGCCAATCAGCTCTTCGGGGTTGGTGCCGGGCTTGTCCTCGAAGCGGGTATTGAAGCCGTAAGGGGAGTCCTTGAGCACGCCGCTCTGGGTGGAGATGGTGCCCTTGCCGTCCTTGATGCCGCCCTGCCAGTGGGCCGAAGCTGTCTTCTTCATATGCGTCTCCCAATGAGTGAACGAGGCCGCCGGTCTGGCGGCCTGCTCTGTTTCAGAGGGTTGTCACGCTTACAAGTTCTGCTAGCCGCGTTGCAGCTCGGCGAGAATGTCGAAGGCGTGCAGGCGGTCGGCGAAGTCGTACATGTCGCAGGTGAAGATCAGTTCGTCCGCGTCGGTTTGTTCGAGCAATTGTTCCAGGCGCTGGCGTACGGTCTGCGGCCCACCGATGGCGGCCAGGCCGAGAAACTCGCTGACGGCCTGGCGCTCATGCGGCAGCCACAGGCCCTCCATGCTCGCCACTGGCGCGCGCTGCACCAGGCTCTGGCCGCGGATCAAGGCGAGAATGCGCTGGAACGCCGAGGTGGCCAGATGCTGCGCCTGCTCGTCGCTGTCGGCCGCCAGCAGCGGCACGCCGAGCATCACGTAGGGCTTGTCGAGCACCTCCGAGGGGCGGAAATGGTTGCGGTAGATACGGATCGCCTCGTGCAGATAGCGCGGCGCGAAGTGCGAGGCGAAGGCGTAGGGCAGGCCCTTGATACCGGCGAGCTGGGCACTGAACAGGCTGGAGCCGAGCAGCCAGATCGGCACGTTGGTGCCGGCGCCGGGCATGGCGATCACCCGTTGCCCTTCCTGGCGCGGGCCGAGGTAGGCCTGCAGCTCTTCGACGTCATTGGGGAAATCCTCGGCGCTGCCATCGCGGCTGCGGCGCAGGGCATGGGCGGTGTACTGGTCGGCACCGGGCGCGCGCCCCAGGCCCAATTCGATGCGCCCGGGGTAGAGCGTGGCGAGGGTGCCGAACTGTTCGGCGATCACCAGCGGCGCATGGTTGGGCAGCATCACCCCGCCGGCGCCGAGGCGGATCTTCGAGGTGCCAGCAGCCAGGTAGCCGAGCAAGACGGATGTGGCGGAGCTGGCGATGCCGTCCATGTTGTGGTGTTCGGCCACCCAGAAGCGCTCGAAGCCGAGGCTTTCGACGTGTCGGGCCAGTGCCAGCGAATTGTGCAGTGCCTGGGCGGCGTCACCATCATCGCGGATAGGCGCCAGGTCGAGGGTGGAGAGCTTGATGGAGGCCAGTCGGCTCATGGGGAGTCTCCTCATTGCATGGCCGGCTACTCTAACCCCTTGGCTCGCGGCTACGCACGCGATGCACAGGCATAGTCATCATCGACACGGATAATGCGCCAGCGCCTGTAGTGCTTCATGCTCGCACGCCCTCGGCGCGCAGCTGGCACCAGAGCCCATTGAAACAGTCCTCGCCGCTGAGCAGGCGCTGCAACTCGTGCGGTGCGCGCGGCGGGCTGAACCAGTAACCCTGCGCGTAGTGACAGCCTTCGTTGCAGAGAAAGTCGAGCTGCGCCTGTTTCTCCACGCCCTCGGCTACCACCGCCAGGCCCAGGCTGTGGCCGAGGCCGATGATCGCCCGGCTGATGGCCAGCGACTCGCTGTCCTGCGGCGCGCCGGCGATGAAGCTCTTGTCCACCTTGATGATGTGCAGCGGGAAGCGCTTGAGGTAGCCAAGCGAGGAGTAGCCCGTACCGAAATCGTCCAGCGCCAGCTGGATGCCGAGGCTGGCCAGCTCGCGCAGGCAGGCCAGGTTCTGTGCGCTGTCCTCCATCAACTGGCTTTCGGTGATTTCCAGCACCAGGCTCGATGGCGGCAAACCGCTGTGCCGGAGGATATCGGCGACGCGCGCAGAGAAGTCGCTCTGCTGCAACTGGCGGCTGGACAGGTTGACTGAGCAGCGCAAGTGCGGCTGCCCACTCAGCTGCCAGTTGCGTACCTGGCTACACGCCTGTTGCAGCACCCAGTCGCCGACGGCAAGGATCTCGCTGGATTCTTCCAGGCAGGGGATGAACTCCAGCGGCGAAATATCGCACCCCTGATGCTGCCAGCGCAGCAGAGCCTCCACGCCGATCAACCGTGGCTGGTTGCCATCCAGCTGGCAGATCGGCTGGTACACCAGGCGCAGCTCGCCATGCGCATTGGCCTGGGCGAGGGCGCTTTGCAGCTCCAGTTGGCGCTGCGCCTGCTGTTGCAGCTCGTCGCTGTAGCGGGCGAACTGGGCCTTGCCCGCACTCTTGGCGCGGTATAGCGCCAGATCGGCCGCCTGTAGCGGGTCCAGTGGCTGACCGTTTTCCTGCAGGCCGGCGATGCCGATGCTGGCGCTGACCGACAGCGTCTGTTCCGGCAGGCACAACGGCAGGTGCAGGCTGTCGAGCATGCGCTGGGCGACCCGTTCGGCGTCGCCCATGCAGGCCAGGTCATCAAGCAGGGCGACGAACTCGTCACCGCCGAAGCGCGCCAGGTGATCGCCCGGGCGCAGGCAGTGGCTGAGGCGTTCGGCCACTTCCACCAGCACCCGGTCGCCGGCCTGGTGACCGAGGCTGTCGTTGATCAGCTTGAAGCGATCGAGGTCGATGAACAGCAGCGCAGCCTCGCGCGCACCCGGGCGCTGGCGGCGCTGCACCGCCTGTTGCAGCAACTCGCTGAGGCGGGCGCGGTTGGCCAGGCCGGTGAGCGGATCGTGGCGCGCGGCATGGTGCAGTTGCTCCTCTGCAGTGCGGCGCTGGCTGATGTCGCTCTGCGAGCCGGCCATGCGCCGCAGGCCGCTGCTGCAGGTATCGGCGACGCCGCGCACCAGCACCCAGAGGTAGCTGCCGTCGCGGCGGCGGATGCGGTACTCGTGATGCAGGAAGGGCGACAGGCCGCGCAGGTGATTGTCGATGGCCTGGCGCAGGCCGGGCAGGTCGTCACTGTGTACGCGGCTGAACCAGCTCTGGCTGGTGGGCGAGAGGCTGTCGCGGTCGAGGTCGAGCATGCGAACCCAGCGTTCGGAGAGGTACAGCTGATCCTGCTCCAGCTGCCATTCCCATAGCCCGTCGTTGGCGCCGCGCATGGCGCGTGCATAGCGCGCTTCGCTGTCCAGCAGCGCCTTGCGCTGGGCGGCGCCATAGCTGTCCAGGGCCAGGCCGATATCGAAGAACACCTTCTTGATCAGGCTGGAGAAACAATCGCTGGCCACCGAGGAGCCGAGCAGTTCGCCGAGCAGACGATCCAGATACAGGCGATAGGCGCCGAGGTACCACTTCAGGTCCACCCCCACGCGCTGGTGGACCCAGCCGATGCGCAGCCGCTCCAGCACGTAGGCTTCATCCAGCGGGCTTTCCCAGAGGCTGCGGTAGTAGTCGCTCTGGCGTTGCTTGAGACGTTCGATCACGGCCCTGTCGCTGAGGATGGCTGCCGGCGCCGGGTAGTCGGCCAGTTCCTGATAGAGGGTGTCGGCGAAGTTCTGATTGGCGCGTTCGACCCGCTGCGCGCAGCGCGCCAGGCGCTCGTTGTCGGCCTGACGCCAGTCGAGAAAACGCAGGCGCTGCCGCAGCTCCTCCAGATCGGGGGCGATGTGTTGGAGCAGGTCCTGGAATTCTTGTTCGTTGCCCATCTCAACCTCGTACTTTCTTCAGCGCAAAAAAAAGCGCCGCTAGCCGCGCTTCCTCGAAGGAAGGCGGCCAACGGCGCTCTGTCTTGCAGGCCCTGTGTCCTGCCCGGCAAAGCCGGTCTCCGCACGGGGCGGAACCTACTGCGCTTAGCTTTTACCGCATTGCCCCAGTGTGGACAACTCTTCACGGAGCTGGCTCAGGCGCTTGCGCAGCTCGGCCAGCTGACTTGATTTGAAGGCGTGGCGGGTGCGCTCCAGAACCTCGATGGCGTCATCGAGGCTGCTTTGCACGTCGCCGAGGCTGCCCGCTGGCAAGGGTTGTAGCCAGCGGCACAGCGGCTGCTGCTGGCAACTGTCGAGGTTATCGATAATGCGGCAGAGTGGCGCCTGGTGGCGCAGCAGATGGGCGATCTGCTGGCTGGATGCTGTGTCCGGCAGGCTGAGCAGCAGGTGAGTGCGAGGCATGACGATCACGTTATGTGGCAATTGGCCATCAATACTAGAAGGATGCGCCTGGTGGTCTATTGATCAGGATCAGTCCGGGCCGCCGGCGAGGTTCTTCACACAAGGCGTTACGACCGCCTGGTCATCAGTGCGTGCATAATCGGCGCAAGCGGTTAGACTTCCCTCCCGGACGTCGCTCACAAGGCGCGCTCGCTCAAAAACAACAGAAAAAAGGAGATTTCCCATGAAAGGCAAATCCTTGGCATGGGTCCTGTCCGCCGCACTCGCGGGCACTGCCCTGAGTGGCATGGCACAGGCTGAAGAGAAATTCGTCACCATCGGCACCGGCGGCCAGACAGGCGTTTATTACGTGGCCGGTCAGTCCATCTGCCGTTTCCTCAACCGTGGCTCGGCCGAGCACGGCATCAAGTGCAACGCCCCGGCCAGCGGCGGCGGTGTAGCCAACGTCAACGGCATTCGCAGTGGCGAATTCAACTTCGGCATCATGCAGTCCGACCACCAGTTCAAAGCCCTCAACGGTGCTGCACCGTTCGAAGCCGAAGGTGCGATGAGCGACATCCGTGCGGTGTTCTCGCTGCAGAGCGAAGTGTTCACCATCCTCGCTCGTCGCGATGCCAACATCGCCAGCTTCGATGACCTCAAGGGCAAGCGCGTCAACGTCGGCAACCCGGGTTCCGGTCAGCGTGACACCCTGGAAGAGATCATGGCCGTCAAAGGCTGGGATCGTTCCGCCTTCGCCCTGGCTGCCGAGCTGAAGCCGGCCGAGCAGGCCAGCGCACTGGGCGACAACAACATCGACGCCATGACCTACTTCGTCGGTCATCCCAATGGTGCGATTCAGGAAGCCACCACCACCACCGACGCCGTTCTGGTTCCGGTGACCGGCGCCGAGATCGACAAGCTGCTGGCCGAGAAGACCTACTACACCAAGGCCGACATCCCGGGCGGTCTGTACAAGGGCAACGATCAGCCGACGCCGTCCATCGGTGGCAAGGCCGTGCTGTCCACCAGCGCCAAGGCTGACCCGGAAGTGGTCTACCAGCTGGTCAAGTCGGTGTTCGACAACATCGATCGCTTCAAGCGTCTGCACCCGGCCTTCGCTGACCTGAAGGAAGAGGACATGATCAAGGTCGGCCTGACTGCTCCGCTGCACGAAGGCGCCGAGCGCTACTACAAAGAGCGCGGCTGGCTGTAAGCCTCGAGCTCTGCCGGTCGATCCGCCGGAGCCCGTGGTTGATGCGCAGCATGCGCGTCGCCCGATTCGCTTCTAGTGTCAAGCAAACCCGTAGACTCCGGTCTGCGGGTTTTGCCGTTTTCGATTACTCAAATGCAGGTTCGCCCCATGCATGACAAGCAACTTTCCACCGAGGAACTGATCGCCCAGGATGTCGGCGCGCGCCTGCCCGTCGGCGCCATGGCCCAGGTGATCACCGGCCTTGCCCTGCTCTGGTCGCTGTTCCAGCTGTGGATCGCCTCGCCACTGCCGTTCATCTTCGGCGTTGGCGTATTCAACGATACCCAGACCCGCGCCATTCACCTGGCGTTCGCCCTGCTGCTGGCCTTTCTCGCCTACCCGGCGTTCAAGAAATCTCCGCGCGACCACGTGCCGCTGCTGGATATCGGCCTCGGCCTGGTGGCTGCCGCCACTGCCGCCTATCTGTTCATCTTCTACCAGCAGTTGGCGCTGCGCCCCGGCAGCCTGACCACGGGGGACCTGGTCACCGCCTGCATCGGCATCCCGCTGCTGCTGGAGGCCACGCGTCGCGCGCTCGGCCCGCCGTTGGCGATCATCGCCCTGGTGTTTCTCGTCTACAGCCTGGCCGGCCCCTACATGCCTGGCCTGCTGGCGCATCGCGGGGTCAGCTTCAACGCGCTGGCCAACCACCAGTGGATTACCACCGAGGGCGTGTTCGGTATAGCCCTGGGCGTATCCACCAGCTTCGTGTTCCTCTTCGTATTGTTCGGCGCGTTGCTCGAGCGAGCCGGCGCTGGCCATTACTTCATCCAACTGGCGTTCAGCCTGCTCGGCCACTTCCGCGGTGGCC
>JAEYXX010000175.1 GCA_023431055.1 Pseudomonadota bacterium | reverse complement strand
TGCGGTCATGCGTAAATATCTGACAGGTGTCTGGGCTTGCCTGAAGCTCGGCGTGCCTTTCGACTCATCCGAGCTATTCAGCGAAGAACACCTGAAAAACGCTTGATCGCTAACAGAGTATCTACAGCTTGGCTGACGCTGCCTCAATCAAACTGATACTGCACCCCCGCGCCGACGTACCAGGCGCGTTCGGGGCCGGGTTCGTAATAGCGGCCTGTCGGGCCTGGGTTGCCACTGTCATTGGCGACGATCACCGAGCCGATATATTCACGATCCAGCAGGTTGTCGATGCGCAGCACCTGGTTGAAGGTCAGCGCGCCGGCCTTCTGTTCGAAGCGCGCCTGCCAGTTGAACAGCGCGTAGCTGGGCGCCGCCTTGGCGGCGTTGCTGTCCTCGACGTAGAGCTGGCTGCGGTACAGGCCTTCGATGGCGGTGCTGAAGCCCTCCAGCGGCTGCCAGGTGAGTTCGCCATACAAGGTGCGCGCGGGAATGCCCGGTAGCCTGTTGCCTGACTCGATCAGCCGACCATTGCTGGTGAAATCCTTGCTGTAGGTGGCATCGATCTGGGTATAGGCGAGGCTGCTGCGCAGGGTATCGCTCAGCTGGCTTTCCAGGGCCAGCTCGATGCCGCGGCGGCGGGTTTGCGCAGCGTTCTGGAAGCGTGAACGGCCGCCACTGGCCGATTCGACCACCAGCTCGTCGTCGGTGTCGATCTGGAACAGCGCCAGTTGCAGACTGCTCGCATCGGCCAGGCGTGCCTTGAGTCCCACTTCGATCTGCTCGCTGGTGGCCGGTTTCAGCTCGAAGCCGAAGCTGCTGTCAGGTCCTGAATAGGACAGCTCGTTCAGCGTCGGTGTCTCCAGGCCTTTGCCCCAGCTGGCGTAGAGGTTCAGGTCGGGCAGCAGGGCGTAGCTGGCGCCCAGGGTTGGCGTCAGCTCGCGGTAGGTCACCGAGCCGCTGTCGTCGCCATTGCTCAGAAAACGGTCGTCCACATCGAATGCCACCTGGCTGTGGCGCAGGCCGGCCTGCAGGTCGAGTTTGCCCAATTGCCAGGCGGCCTGGACGTAGGGCGACAGGCTGGTGACCTCGTTACGCTCGTCACGGCGCAGATTGCCTTTCACGCCCAGGGTGTCGCCGACGAAGTTCTCGTAGCCCTGCCGATCATCACGCGAATGGTCGTAATCCAGGCCGGTGGTGAGGGTCAGCAGGCTGCTGCCCAGGTCGAAGGATTGAATCCAGCGGTTGCCGATGCCGTGGAAGCTACGTTCGAAATCGATCACGCCACCGGACTGCGAAGCCGGTATTTGCGCGGCGACCGGAATCGACTGGTACTGAATCACCCGCCGCGTGCCGCTGTACAAGGTGCTTTGCCAGGTGCCGGCGGTAAAGCTGCGCTCGTAGTTGAGGGCGAACTGGCGGTGATCCACGGTCTTGCGCGTATCGAACTGCAGCGCGCTGGGCGCGGCGGCGCGGCGATCGCTCTGCACCTGCTGCCAGGTCAGGCCCTGCGGGTCCTGGGTGTCGTTCTGATCCAGCTCGCTGAAGCTCAGACTGAGCTTGCTGACATCGTCCGGGTACAGCGTCAGCTTGGCGAAGGTCTTGTCGAGGATGGCGCCGCTGTGGTCACGGTAGCCGTCGGTCTCGAAGTGCGAGCGGTTGACGATGAAGCCGGCCTTGTCGTTGCCGCCCTCGGCCGCGACGCGGGTACGGCTGCTGCCGTAGGCGGCCTGCGAGGTATCGAGCGAGACTTTGGGCGCGCCCTGGCCGTCGCGCGAGAACAGCTGGATCACCCCGCCGGAGTTGCTGCCGTAGACGCTGGCGAAGGGGCCGCGCAGCACTTCGATGCGATCCAGGGTGTCCAGGTCGAAGGTCGCCGCCTGGCCCTGGCCGTCGGGGTTGGACAGCGGCACGCCATCGGCCAGCAGCTTGATGCCGCGAATGCCGAAGGCCGAACGCGCGCCGAAGCCGCGTGAGGAAATCTGCAGGTCCTGCGCATAGTTCTGCCGGTTCTGCACCACCAGGCCGGGCACGCTGCCGAGCGCTTCGGACAGGTTGACGCCCGGTTTGCCCAACGTGGCCTGCTTGGCATCGACGCGGTTGATGGAGAAGGGCAGTTGCCAGCCGCTGGCCTGGTAGCGGCTACCGGTAACCACCAGCGGCTCAGCCTGGTACGTGGCGTTCTCGGCCTGTGCGGCCAGTGGCAGGAATAGCGTAGGCAGCCAGACGCAGCGTCTCAGCCGGTGCATAAGCGAAATGTCTCCCTTGTGGCAGGTAGGCGATCTTGATCGTGTCACCCGTTCAGGGACCAGTACCGGCTGCGGATCATCAGGAGAAATGCTCTACCAAATGTTGCCGGGAGAGGGTTGTCGAACGTTTTGGATAGCGCTAACATACGGCTCAAACAATGAGCGGCCCACTCGATGGTGCCCATGGAGTTCCCATGCAACAGCAGCCTTCCGCATTGCCTGCCCGTACCACGCTCGTGGTCATGGGAGTCAGTGGTTCCGGCAAGAGCGATATCAGTCAGGCGGTTGCAGCTGCACTGGGCTGGCGCCATATCGAAGCCGATCATTTCCATCCTGCCGAAAACGTCGAGCGCATGCGTGCGGGTATCCCGCTGAGCGACGAGGATCGCCGCCACTGGCTCGATGCGCTATGCGAGCAGATGCTGGCAGCGCAGGCCGCCGGCGAGTGCTTCGTGCTGGCCTGTTCGGCGCTCAAGCGTGCCTACCGTGAACGCCTGCGCCAGGCGATTCCCGGCCTGCAGTTCGTTCACCTGAATATCGATCACGCCACTGCGGTGCAGCGTGTCGGTGCTCGGCCCGGACATTTCATGCCGATCTCCCTGGTCGATAGTCAGTTCGCCACGCTCGAAAGCCCGGCGGGTGAGCCGCATGTACGCGTCGTGGATGCGCAGCAGACCCGGCAGGCCGTGGTGGCCGAAATCCAGGCCTGGGTGCGCCGCGATGCCACGGAGGCGGTTGCCAGCGAAGCACAGGATGTTCTCGATAGCGAAATTGATAGCGCTAACCAAGCGGCGCAACTGGGTGCCGAGCCAATCTATGAGGGCCGCATCGCGCGGCTGTTCGATCGGCTGACCGACAGCCTGATGGCGGTTCTGATGGCCTTCATGGTGGTGGCCGTGTTCGCCAACGTGGTGCTGCGTTACGTATTCGGCACCGGCTGGCCGGGCGCCGAGGAGCTGTCGCGGCTGGCCTTCGTCTGGCTGGTGTTCGTCGGCGTGGCCTCCGGCATGCGCCGCGGCGAGCTGATGACCTTCCGCATGATTCGCGACCGCTTCCCGTTGCTGGCGCAGCGCCTGGTGGATTCGCTGAGTTGGGTGCTGGTTGCCGGCGCCAGCCTGCTCTCGGCCTGGGGCGCCTGGAATCAGGTGCAGTTCGGCTGGGGCAACGTCAGTACGGTGGTCGGTTACCCCGTAGTGCTGGCCATGCTGCCGGTATTGGCGAGCATGCTGGTGCTGGCAATTCTCGCAGTGGTGCAACTGGTCAATCTCTGGCGGCACACGCCGCAGCGGGCCTCGGCCCAGGCGCACGTCGAATGATGCCGACTCCATTCCAACAAGAAGGGCACTGCCCAACGAGGACCTGCCGATGACTGTCGCGGTATTTCTTTCCTCCCTGCTGGGGTTCATGGCATTCGGCATGCCCATCGCCTTCGCCCTGATCCTCACGGCGGCCGTGCTGATGTGGTACCTGGATTTCTGGGACGTGCAGCTGCTGGCGCAGAACCTGCTCGCCGGGGCCGACAGCTTCCCGCTGCTGGCGGTGCCGTTCTTCATCCTGGCCGGTGAGTTGATGAACGCCGGCGGAATTTCCCGCCGCATCATCGCCATGGCTCAGGCCTATTTCGGCCACCTGCGTGGCGGTCTGGGTTACGTTGCCATCGCTGCCGCCGTGCTGTTGGCCAGTATGTCCGGTTCGGCCCTGGCCGATACTGCGGCGCTGGCCACCTTGCTGCTGCCGATGATGCGCCAGCGTGGTTACCCGGTGCATTCCTCCGCTGGCCTGGTGGCTGCTGGTGGCATCATCGCGCCGATCATTCCGCCGTCGATGCCGTTCGTGATCTACGGCGTGGTCACCAACACCTCCATCAGTCAGCTGTTCATGGCCGGCCTGGTGCCGGGGCTGATCATGGGCGCCGGCCTGATCATCGCCTGGACCCTGATCGCCCGTGGCTTCACCGAGCCGACGCCACCCAAGGCCAGTGCCGCCGAGCGGCGCCGGGTACTGATCGACGGTGCGGCGGCGCTGATGCTGCCGGTGATCATCGTCGGCGGTTTGCGCTTCGGCATCTTCACCCCGACCGAGGCCGCCGTGGTCGCAGCGGTCTATGCGCTGGCCGTGTCCACCTTGCTCTATCGCGAGCTGAGCTGGAGCGACCTGATGGAAACCCTGACCCGCGCCAGTCGCACCACAGCGTCGGTGATGTTCCTCTGCGCAGCCGCCACGGTATCGGCGTACATGATCACCCTGGCGCAGCTGTCGGACGAGATCGGTGCCATGCTCGGGCCGCTGGCCGAGCATCCGCGGCTGCTGGTGCTGGCGATCATGCTGCTGATGATCGCAGTGGGCATGGTCTTGGACCTGACCCCGACCATCCTGATCCTGGCGCCGGTGCTGGCGCCCATCGCGATCAAGGCCGGAGTCGATCCGGTGTACTTCGGCGTGATGTTCGTGCTGATCGGCTCCATTGGCCTGATTACTCCACCGGTCGGCACCGTGCTCAACGTCGTCGGCGGCATCGGCAAGTTGCGCATGGAGGTGCTGGTGCGCGGCGTCATGCCGTTCTTCCTGATTTACCTGATCATCGTCGCGATGCTGGTGGCGTTCCCGTCCATCGTCACCGTGCCGCTGGCCTGGTTACGCTGAGTTGCCCACCGGCGCCTGCGCGCCTGCAACATTCACAACAATAAGAGGTAGACCCAATGAAACGTCCGCTGCTCGCCATCCTCACCGCTGCCATGCTGTGCAGCCCGCTCGCCAGTTTCACCGCTCATGCCGACGAGGTGCGTTCGCGCATGATCCGCTTCGGTTACGGCCTCAACGAAAACAGCAACCAGGGCCGCGCGGCCAAGCTGTTCGCCGAGGAAGTGGCCAAGGCGTCCGACGGCAAACTCAAGGTGCGTACCTTCGGTGCCGCCAGCCTGGGCTCCGACGACCAGATGCAGAGCGCGCTGATCGGTGGTGCGCAGGAGATGATGGTCGGCTCTACCGCTACCCTGGTTGGCATCACCAAGGAAATGGCGGTGTGGGACACGCCGTTCCTGTTCAGCAGCGCCGAGCAGGCCGATGCCGTACTGGACGGCCCGGTCGGCCGCCAGGTAATGGACAAGCTGGAGGAGAAGGGCCTGGTCGGCCTGGTGTACTGGGAGAACGGTTTCCGCAACCTGACCAACAACACGCGGCCAATCACCAAGCTGGAGGACTTCTCCGGGGTCAAGCTGCGCGTGATGCCCAACCCGGTGTTTCTCGACACCTTCAAGCTGATGGGCGCCAACGCGGTGCCGCTACCGTTCTCCGAGCTGTTCACCGCGCTGGAGACCAAGGCCGTGGACGGTCAGGAAAACCCGTTCAACACCATCCTTTCCTCGAAGTTCTACGAAGTGCAGAAGTACCTGACCGTGACCAACCATGTGTACAGCCCGTGGATCGTCACCGTGTCCAAACGCTGGTGGGACGGCCTGTCGCAGACCGAGCAGAACATTCTCATGGAGGCGGCGAAGAAGGCGCGTGACTTCGAGCGCCAGGACACCCGCGAGGAGGCCGCTCGCGCCCTGGCCGAGCTGAAGGACAAGGGCATGCAGATCAACGAAGTGGACCCCGCCGAAGTGCAGCGCATGCGCGAACAGGCCGCGCCGGCGATCCAGAAGGTTGTCGATACGGTCGGCCAGCAGCTGTTCGATCAGGTCCAGGCCGAGGCTGAGAAGGCCGCCCTGTAAGAACCTATTCACGATCTCGCGAGCTAGAGCCATACAAGGCAAAAACAGGCGAGGACGCGGAGTTTACGAGCTGTAAATGAGCAGTCCGAGACTGTTTTTAACGCAGTAGGGCCGACGCGCAGCAGATCGTGGATAGGTTCGCAGTTTCGCGGGGCACGCAGGTGGTAACGCTCCTTGCGTGGTGGCGTTACCCCGGGCGGCGTGTCCCGCGCTTTATTCGCCAGCGGGGCTGGTAGAATTGCCCGCTGTCAAACAATGGAGGCGCTATGACTCAACGCCGTCGCCGGTCTGCCGAACGCGTCACTCTGTCCGATGTGGCCAAGGCCGCAGGCTGTTCGCTGATGTCCGCTTCGCGCGCGCTGTCGCAGCCTGGGCGGGTCTCCGATGCGCTGCGTGAGCAGGTGATGCGTGCCGCTCAGGCGCTCGGGTACGTGCCCAACCCGGCGGCGCGGGCGCTGGCCAGTTCGCGCTCGAACCTGGTGGCGGTGGTGATTCCTTCACTGTCGAACTCGGTGTTCGTCGATACCGTCGAAGCTATCCAGCGTGTGCTGATGCCGGCCGGTTTCGAGATGATGATCGGCGTCAGCCACTACCGGGTCGAGGAGGACGAGCGCCTGCTGCGCTCCTACCTGGCGCACCAACCGGCGGGCCTGCTGGTCACGGGGTTCGAACGTAGTGACGCGGCGCGGGAAATCCTGGGGGCCAGCACCTGCCCGCTGGTAACCCTGATGGAACTGAGCGAAGAACCTGAGGACTACTGCGTCGGCTTCTCGCAGGTCGAGGCCGGTGCCGCCATGACCCGAGCCCTGGTGCAGCGCGGTCATCGCCACATTGCCTTCGCCGCCGCCCAGCTCGACCCGCGCACTCTGCAGCGCGCCGAAGGCTACCGCCAGGTGATGCGTTACCTGGGGCGCCATGACCCGGCGCTGGAGCTGCTGACGCCGCAGCTGTCATCCATCGGCCTGGGGGCCGAGTTGCTCGATCGCCTGCTGGCGCAGCAGCCGCAGATCGATGCGGTGTTCTTCAACAACGACGACCTGGCCATGGGCGCACTGTTTCGCGCCCGTCAGCTGGGGCTGGAGGTGCCGGGGCGACTGGCCATCGCCGGCTTCAACGACCTGCCGGCAGCGGCCTGGATGCATCCGGCGCTGAGCACGGTGCGCACCACCCGCGGCCGCATCGGCGAATTGGCTGCGAACATGCTGCTGGCGCTGATGCGCGGTGAAACGCCGGAGCAGCACTGCATCGACGTCGGCTTCGAACTGGTGATGCGCGACAGCGCCTGACGCTACGGCTTCCTGCTGGCGGCCGCCACTTGCTCGGCGGCATCCAGGCGCAGGCGTTCGCGCTCATCGAAACGCTCGGTAGCCAGTGCCTCGATCGCCGCACGCTTGTCGCTGCTGCTGAGCCCCTCGGTCGCCTGAATCTTCGCCTTGGCGGCGAGATAGTCCTCCAGGCGCTTCTGCCACTGCTCCCGCTGGCTATCCAGCGCCTCCAGACGCGTGGTGGCTTCGGCGCCGACCAGTTGCTGGCGCATCTGGCGGATCTGCGCCGCGCTGGCGCCTTCGGCCTGCAGCCGTGCCGTGTTGTGCCGCAGTTCCTGTTGCAGTTGCGGCAGGACCATGTCCTGCATCTCCTCGGGCAGGGAGGCGCGCAGGCGGTCGACGGCGATGCCTTTTTCTTCGGCGCTCATGCGGGCGTCGTGCTGAATGGCCAGGCGCTCCAGCGTGAAGCGGTTGTAGCCTTCCTCACGGGCGAAAAAGGCCTGGTGCGTCTCGCTGTCGAATAGCCGGGCGCGCAGTGCCTGCACGGCGCTCTCGCGCTGGCGCATGGCATCCAGATTGGCCATCTGGGGCAGGTCGCGCTCCAGCAGGATCAGTTCACGCTTGTAGCTCAGGTACTGCTCCAGCAGCGTCCGGGCACGGGCTCGCGCCGGCTCCTGAAGCTGGCTATCGATGTAACTGCGCAGCCGCGACACGCTGGCATCCAGACTTTCTTCGCCGATGCTGGCGAGGAAGTAATCGAAGATTCGCCGAATATCCTCGCTGACGATCAGATTGCCAGCGGCATCGACGCGAAAGCTGCCATCGACTTCGGTGCCGACGAAGGAACCGGGCAGGGCAAGCTTGCCAGCCTGCTTCTGCGAGGCCTCGCGGGTCGGCGTTATGGTCTGGGCCGTCGCTGCCGGTGCGGGGTGCGTGAGCGTAGCGGCGACAGGGGCATTGAGTTGGGGGGGGCGATGTCCGGGTTGCAGGTAAAGCGTCGACGCCAGGCCGACGGCGATCAGTAGAGGCAGGGCGAACAGGGCTTTCTTCACGGCAGCTTCCAGTAAGACGTCGGATCGGGTTGCCCCGATCCGAACAGGGACTCAGCGCTGACGCCGGCCAGCGCGCGCTGTGCACTGGCCGGCGTAGCGAGGCGCAGATACGCGTGGCGCTTATAGCCCGGCGTTTTTCAGGCGGTTGGCGTGCTGACGGTAGACCGTCACCGGATCGGTTTCGAACAGGCTGGTCAGGCCCAGGGTCTGGTTGACCTCGTCGAGGTGGTTCATCCGGTAGTTGTCGCGGATTACCTGGCCCATGCGCGAACTGCAGCGGCCGACCAGGCCGTCGTTGGCCTCGGAGCCGAAGGTCAGCGAGGAGGCGCCCATCAGCAGGTCGCTGGGGTCGAGCACGTTGGTCAGCGGGCTGGTGCCGCTCCAGGAGTAATAGCGCACGCCGTTGACGCTGTAGGCCCCTTCGCCACAGGCACTGGTGGGGATGCCCTGTGGGAACTTGGCATTGAAGCGTGCGGCGCCTTCGCTGTTGAGCGACTCCAGCGAACCCAGGGCGTTCTGCGGGGTGGTGCTGGAACTGCCGGAGAGGAAGTTGATCAGCGTGCCCAGGCCGTTGACGATGCCCGCCAGCAGCGGTGTAGCGACCGGGCCGGCCGGGCCATCGCTGATGCCCTTGAGGAAGTCGGCAGCGGCCGAGCCCTTGTGCGGCGCGCCGACGCTGGTGACCGAGGCGACCAGGTCCGGCCGCACGGCGGCAACGTAGCGCGTGGTGGGGCCGCCATGGCTGTGGCCGATCAGGTTGACCTTGCCCTTGCCGCTGATGGCGACGATGTCCTCGACCTGCTGCAGCAACTGCTCGCCGCGTGCTTCGGAGGTATCGAGCTGACTGACCTCGGTGACGTAGACGCTGGCGCCGTCGCGGCGCAGGGCGGCCGGGATGCCATACCAGTAATCGACGCCGAGGATGCTGTCGAAGCCGAGCATGCCGTGGCCGAGGACGATGGGGTACTTGGTCTGGGTATAGCCGGAGGAGCCGAACCAGGCAGCCTGGGTCTGGCCGCTGGCGAGCAGGCCGGCACCAAGGCAGAGGGCGAGCAGGGTTTTATTGTTCTTCATGGGCGCTCTCGATGGTTTATGGGAAGCTCCCTGCGAGAAAATCGCGCCCATCCCGTGGCACGTACAGCCACAGGACGATGGCAGGAAACATGCCATTGACGCTGGTTTGCAGGTAACGCCTCTAACTCGGCACTTTGATTGATATTGGGACGATCATGTATCGATTTGGCAGGGTTTTATCTGTTACGTGTCGAAACACCAGAGCCCGCAGGATGGCCCGCCCGAGGCCCACATCAGCGCAGCTGGTGATGAGGCGATTGGCACTCGCACGCAGTGGACTGGTCGTTACCCAATCAAAGGTTGGGGTGCTGCCCGGGCGCGCCTTGACAGTTTGCCGTGGGCTTCTCTAGGATGCGCCCTGCGCCGATTTAAACAGCTACTTGCGGGGCGCCACAGGGTGTTGTCATCAGCGCCTGAAATTCCGCTAAAGCGCTGGTTCGGTGTCGCCTCCCACCGCTGCCCAGCGGGATTCTCGAGGCGGAGACTCGACCATGATCTGTCCCCAACCGCATATTCGCCTGGCGCCCATCACTTCGGGCCTGCTGCTGCGCAATCCGCGCGTGTTGCTTGGCGGTAGCCACCAGCCCACCTTGCTGCGTTATCTCGAAGGCTGGCCCAAACGCTGGGCCGGATCGCGTGCCTTTCGCATCCAGTTCGTGCAGAACGGCGAGTCCCTAACTCGTTTCGCGCGCGACAGCTTCGACCTGGCCGTGATCCAGGCTCCGAGCGCCGATGAGCTTGAGCAAACTGTTATCGACCTGGTGCGCGTGGCGCGCCAGGGATTGATCACCCGGCGGTAGGGTGGGACGGCGCACCCTACGCTTTAAGTCGATGTAGGGCGGGTGCAACCCGCCAGAGCGACCATGGCGGGTTACACCCGCCCTACGCGGCGCAGTGTCTAGGGATATTCGATCTCGACGATGTAGCAGGTTTTCTCGCCGGTGGGCGTGTGCACGCGCACTTCGGCGTCCAGTGGCTTGCCGACCAGAGCGCGGGCCAGTGGCGAATCGATGCTGATCAGTCCCTGCTTCAGATCCAGCTCATCGGGGCCGACGATGCGGTAGCGCGACTGTTCGCCATCCTCGTCCTCGATGGTGACCCAGGCGCCGAAATACACCTTGTTCGGATCGGACGGTTTTTCGCTGACGACCTTGAGCTTTTCCAGGCGCTTGGTGAGAAAGCGCACGCGGCTGTCGATTTCGCGCAGCATCTTCTTGCCGTAGGTGTACTCGGCGTTTTCCGAGCGGTCGCCCTGGGCTGCCGCTTCGCTCACCGACTGTGTCACCTGGGGCCGGCGCACATGCCACAGCTCGTGCAGCTCGGCGCGCAGGCGCGCTTCGCCTTCAGGCGTGATCAGGGGAGTGCCGGCGGGGCGAGGGGGACGATAGCGGCTCATGGTGTCTCGGATGTGAGAGGGGGCGCCAAGTCTAGCAAACCCCTCTTCAGGTTCTCAGCCTTCGCGCAGCACGCTCAAGGGGCTGGCATTTAATGCGCGGCGGGTGCCCAGCACGCCGGCCAGGCCGATCAGCAGCGCGCCAATCAGCGGCAGCAGCAGGAGCCACGGATGAGGCTGCCAGCTCATGTCAAAGGCATAGCGATAGAGCAGGAAACTCACCAGCTCACAGCCCAATGCAGCGAGCAGGCCGGCGGCCGCGCCCAGCAGGCCGAACTCGGCACGGCGGGCGCTGATCAGCAACTTGCGCTCGGCGCCCAGGGCGCGCAGCAGCGCACCCTGGCGAATGCGCTCGTCCAGCGTGGCCTGCAGCCCGGCCAGCAGTACGGTGATGCCGGCGGCGAGCACGAACAGCAGCACGTACTCGATGGCCAGGGTGACCTGGGCGAGGATGCTGCGCAGCTGCGCCAGCAGGGCGTCAACCTGCAGCAGGGTGACGCTGGGAAAGGCGCGGCTGAGCTTGATCAGCTCGGCATCCTGGCCGGGCGGTAGGTAGAAACTGGTCAGATAGGTAGCGGGCAGATCCTGCAGGGTCTGCGGCTCGAAGATCATGTAGAAATTGGGCTGGAAGCTGTCCCAGTCCACCTGGCGCAGGCTGGTCACCTGCGCTTCGCGTTCGATGCCGCCGACATTGAAACGCAGCGTATCGCCGAGCTTAAGTTGCAGGCTTTCGGCCAGTTCGGATTCGACCGAAACGCCAGGCAGCTCGCTGGCGTGCGCGGCGCTCCACCAATTGCCAGCGGTGATCAGGTTGTCGGACGGCAGATCCTCGGCCCAGGTCAGGCTCAGATCACGCTGGATGGCACGTTCGCCGCGACTTTCCTTAGTCACCAACTGGCGTACCGGCTCGTCGTTGATCATGATCAGCCGGCCCGGCACCACGGGATACAGCGGCGCCGGATGCGGCGACAGTTCGGCCAGACGTGCGGCGAACGCATCGCGCTCGGCCGGCATCACGTTGAGGGCGAAGTGATTGGGCGCATCTTCCGGCAGCTGGTCCTGCCAGGTGTCGAGCAGCTCGCCGCGCAGCAGGGCGATCAGCGCCATGGCCAGCAGGATCAGGCCGAAGGCCAGCGACTGGCCGGCCGCTGCCAGTGGATGGCGCAGCAACTGGCCGAGGCCCAGGCGCCAGGGCAGGGCAGCGCGCTGCAGCAGGCGGCGCAGGCTCTGCAGGCCGAGCAGCAACAGGCCGCCGAGCAGCAGTGCAGCGAGTAGTCCGCCGCCGAGCAGCGCCAGCGTCAGTTTCAGATCCAGGCTCAGGCGCCACATGATCAGACCCAACGCAACCAGCGCCGCGCCATACACCAGCCAGGAGCTGGCCGGCACCGGCAGCATATCGCGACGCAGCACACGCAGCGGCGGCACGCGGCCGAGCGCTGCCAGCGGCGGCAGGGCGAAACCGGCCAGCGCAACCAGGCCGGTGGCCATCCCGGCCAGAGCAGGCCACAGATCGGCGGGCGGCAGATCATCGGGGATCAGGCCGCGCAACAGATAGAACAGCACGTGCTGGCCGGCCCAGCCGAGCAGCGCGCCGAGCACGCTGGCGAGCAGCCCGAGCAGGGCCAGTTGCAGGCCGAACAGGGCCAGCGCTTCGCGGCGAGACAGGCCGAGGCAGCGCAGCAGGGCGCTGGCGTCGAAGCGTCGCGCGGCGAAGCGTGCCGCCGACAGCGCCACCGCCACGCCAGCGAGTAGCACCGCCGCCAGGCTGGCCAGGTTCAGATAGCGTTCGGCGCGGCCGAGAGCACCACCGACCTGGCGATTGCCGTCGCGGGCATCGTCCAGCCGCTGATTGGGTTCCAGGCCGGCTTCGACGGCCTGACGGTAGGCCGCCAACGCGTCGGCATCGCCGCGCCAGAGTTCGCGAAAACGCACACGGCTGCCGGGTTGCACGACCTCGGTGGCGGCAAGGTCGTCCAGATGCATTAGCACCCTCGGCGTCAGGCTGTAGAAATCGCCAGCAGTGTCCGGGTCATAGGTCAGCACGCGGCTCAGGCGCAGGGTTTTGGCGCCTATTTCCAACTCATCGCCGATCTTCAGGTTCAGCGCCACCATCAGGCGCGCTTCGGCCCAGACTTCCCCCGGCCGAGGTCCCGGCCCCACTTCTTCGCGGGCATAGGGTTCGGCTGCGCTTCTCAGTTCACCGCGCAGCGGATAAAGGCTATTGGCGGCCTTGACGCTGGCCAGCTGAATACCATCCTGCGCCGCAACAACGCTGGAAAACTCCACCGCCTGGGCGTGATCGAGGCCCAGCTCGAGTCCCGCATCGATCTGTTCCTGACTGGCCGGCGTGCTGCCGCTCAGGCGCAAGTCGGCGGCGAGAAATTCGCTGGCGCGCAGCAGCATGGCGTCGTTCAGCCGCGCGCTGAAGTAACCGATGGCGCTGCTGGCCGCCACCGCCACCAGCAAGGCGAAGAACAGCACGCGCAACTCGCCCGCGCGGGCATCGCGCAGCAACTGGCGGGTGGCGAGCGAGAGCAGGCGAGAGAAGGGCACGCGCTTCATCAGGGCTCCACGCGATCGATCAGGTGTCCGGCTTCGAGGCGGATCAGACGCTGGCAGCGGTGCGCCAGGCGCTCGTCATGGGTCACCAGCACCAGGGTGGTGCCACGCTCCTGGTTGAGCTGAAACAGCAGGTCGCTGATGCGCTCGCCGGTATGGCTGTCGAGGTTGCCGGTAGGTTCGTCGGCGAACAGCACGTCCGGCTCGGCGGCGAAGGCGCGGGCGATGGCCACGCGCTGTTGCTCGCCACCGGAGAGCTGGCGCGGATAGTGCGTCAGGCGCTGGCCGAGGCCAACGCGTTCGAGCAATGCGCGCGCGCGCTGACGGGCGTCGGCATGGCCTTCCAGCTCCAGCGGCAGCATCACGTTCTCCAGTGCATTGAGGCTGTCGAGCAGCTGGAACGACTGGAATACGAAACCGACATGCTCGGCACGCAGACGCGCACGCTGGTCTTCATCGAGTTCGCTGAGGTTGTTGCCGGCCAGCAGCACGGCGCCGCCGCTGGGCAGGTCGAGGCCGGCGAGCAAGCCGAGCAGGGTGGATTTGCCGGAGCCGGAGCTGCCGACGATGGCCAGGCTGTCGCCTTTGCTCAGATCCAGGTCGAGATCGTGGAGGATGGTCAGCTCGCCTTCCGCGCTCTCGACCACTTTGCTAAGGTTCCGCGCAGCGAGAATGCTCGAAGTCATGGAGATTCCAAATGCGTGCATGGTGGCTCAGTGGTGCCTTGGCCCTGATGTTCTGGGCTCAGGGAGCGGTTGCAGGCACCCTGCTTGTGGTCGGCGATAGTATCAGCGCCGCTTTTGGCCTGGATAGCCGCCAGGGATGGGTCGCAATGCTGCAAGAACGCCTTCGCGAGGAGGGTTTCGAACACTCGGTAGTCAATGCCTCGATCAGTGGTGACACCAGCGCAGGCGGCGCCGCGCGGCTCTCTGCGCTGCTTGCCGAGCACAAGCCGGAGCTGGTGATCATCGAGCTGGGCGGCAACGATGGACTGCGTGGCCAGCCTCCCGCGCAATTGCAACAGAATCTTGCGTCGATGATCGATGCATCGCAGGCGGCCGGTGCCAAGGTACTGCTGCTGGGGATGCGCCTGCCGCCTAATTATGGCGCGCGTTACACCACGGCTTTCGCTCAGGTGTTCGCCGACCTGGCCGAGCAGAAACAGGTGCCGCTGGTGCCATTCTTTCTCGAGGGGGTCGGTGGCGTGCCGGGGATGATGCAGGCCGATGGCATCCATCCGACTCAGGCCGCGCAGGCGGTGTTGCTGGATAACGTCTGGCCGACGCTCAAACCCATGCTGTGAACACCGCTTTGCTGCGGGAAAACTGCACAGGCAGAGGCTTTTCCGCCTGAAGCCTTTCGGCTAATGTGGCCGACCTGTCACGGAGCCCCAGATGCCGCGTCCCGCCTGGTCCCTTTATGCCTACCAACTGATCGAGCCGGATGAGCAGCTGGACCTGTTCGCCTGTCGCGAGGTGCGCGTGCATCTGGTGGCTCGTCAGTTGCGCCTGGGTGGGCATGCCGATCGCACATTGTGTGGCGGTTTGTTACCAGCACAGCCGCGTTGGCGGGCGCTGGAAAAGGTCTGGCTGCGCGATCGCCGGCTCTGTCCTGACTGTCTGGCGACTTTCCAGGCGCAGCGTCAGGGCCTTTGTTCGAACTGGGCGGATGGCTGACGTCTGCCAGGCTTTCGAACGGCGGTGTACAATCGCCGCAATATCATTCAACTCTTCAAGGGACTCCCGGATGTTGTCGCGCTTTTCTGCGGTCAACCGCTGCCTGACTCTGGTCGCACTGTGCTCCAGTGCCGCAGTGCAGGCTCTCGAACTTCCACTGCCGCCGCCAGGCGAGGACGTGGTGGGCCAGGTACAGGTGATCAAGGCCAAGTACGAGGACACCTTCGCCGATCTGGGAACGGCCAACGATCTTGGCTATCTGGAAATGGTCGCTGCCAATCCGGGCGTTGACCCCTGGCTGCCGGGCGAGGGCACCGAGATCATCCTGCCGACGCGTTATGTGCTGCCACCGGCCCCGCGTGAGGGCATCGTGATCAACCTGGCCGAGTACCGTCTGTATTACTTCCCCAAAGGGCAGAACGTGGTGCACACCTTCCCGTTGGGTATCGGTCGTGAGGGCTGGGGTTCGCCGCTGGGCACTGGCCGCGTCACCGTGAAAACGCCCAACCCGGCCTGGTATCCGCCCAAGTCGATTCGCGAGGAACACGCGGCCGAAGGCGACATCCTGCCTACCGTGGTGCCGCCTGGCCCTGACAACCCATTGGGCCCGTACAAGATGACGCTGTCGTTCCCGGGCTACCTGATCCATGGTTCGAACAAGAAGTTCGGTATTGGCATGCGTGTCAGCCACGGCTGCTTCCGCATGCTCAACCACAACGTGCTGGAATTGGCTGCGATGGTGCCGGTGGGAACGCCAGTGCGCATTCTCAATGAGCCCTACAAGTTCGGTGTGAGTGGCGGCAAGGTCTATCTGGAAGCGCACGCGCCGCTGGATGACGAGGGTGATCCGTCCGTCGTCAACAAGCACACGGCAGTGATCAACGCGCTGCTCAAGCGCGACGAACTGAGCGGCCTGCGTCTAGACTGGGAAATGGTGCGCGAAGTAGTTGCTGCAGAAGACGGAATGCCAGTTCCCATCGCCACGCAGACCGAGAGCGTGGTCGCCAGCAACGACAACCCGTTCTGATCTTCATGGTTCGAGAGAGCCCGCCTGCACTCGTGCTGGCGGGCTTTTTGTTGCCTGGTTAAAAGTCTGGGCTGTCCGAAAAGTCGCCGATCTGTCGGGTGATATCGGTGCGAACTAGCGATACCTGTGAGGGATCAACAATGATCACGCCAGCGTATCCAGGTCACGCGATGGAAGTGAAATACCAGGAGTCACGGCGTCACCACCCCGTCGAGCACCCTTACAGCAGCAGAAAACGGAGTATCCGGGAATGAAAGAGAAAGAGCCGCACTCGACAGGTATCCGTGTGGATGACGGCGTGTTGGCTTTCCCCGTGCACTTCATGCGCGGCGGTACTTCGACCGGCCTGGTGATCGATGAGCGTTTCGCGCCCAAGGACATAGCGTTGCGCGAGGAGCTGCTGCGTCACCTGATGGGCATGCCGCTCGACGGCGAGCTGCCAGGCAACCGTCAGTTGACTGGGCTGGGGCGTGGCTCGGCGACCAGCAACAAGGTGTTCTTCGTCGCGCTGGAAAACATCGCGGGCAAGGTCCGGCTGGTCAGTACGCTGGCGCAACTGGCCGCCGGCCACAGCAACATCGATTGGAGCGTGAACTGCGGCAATATGTCATCGGCGCTACCGCTGTGGGCGCTGGACGTGGGCTTGGGCGATGGCGGCAGTGGTGATTTCGAGATCGATATACGCAACACCAATACCGGTGTGATCACCACCGGCCGGGTACTGCGCGATGCTGATCACGCCTTGCGCAAGGTGGCCATTCCGGGCGTGCCTGGGTACTTCCCCGGTGTAGACCTGTTTCTGCATGATCCGGTCGGTGCGAAGACCGGCAGGTTGCTGCCGACCGGCAATGCCATCGATGTCGTTCTCGGCCATGCCGTGTCCTGCGTCGATGTGGCGGTGCCGATGGTGATCATCGAGGCGGCGTCCTTCGGCAAGACGGCGCGCGAACCGCTGGCCGAACTGGAAGCCGATACCGCCTTTCTGCAGGCGCTGCGCGAGGTGTGGATCGAGGCAGGGCTGCGCATGGGATTGAAAAAGGGCAATGGTGAGCTGATGAGTCGTGAGCACATCAGCCGCAGCGAAACCATTCCCAAGGTCTGCATCATTGGTCCGGCCGCAGCAGGGGGCACGTTGTCGGTACGCTATTTCACCCCGCAAACGCTGCACGCCTCGCTGGCTGTATCAGGCGGCTGTTGCCTGGCCGCGGCCACGCTGATTCCGGGGACGGTCGCGGCCCGTCTGGCTGCTGCCAAGCTTGTGCCAGGCGAGCAGTTCGGCGAGTTCGCTGTGGCCATGGAAAATCCTGCCGGCACCCTCGACGCCACGGTGGTGGCGCGCGATGTCGGCGCCGGCCTCGAGGTGAAGACGGTAGCCTACCGGCGTAGCGCCCAGGTGCTGCAGCGCGGGCATGTGCCGCTGTACAACGCTTCGCAGGCGCTGGCGGCCGCTCTGCAGGCCTTGATCTAGTGTCCGCGCGCGGCTGGCTCAGATGCTGCTTTCGCTGTCATCAGTTGGGGTATTAGGCAGAGGTCGCCCGTAATTGGCGAAAGTCAGGCGGCAGTCGCAGCGTTCGCCATTCGTCGGAGAAGTGGGGCAGTGCAAAATCATCAAGAGCTGGGCTGTCAGTGCCGATGATCACTTCCCGGCTCCATCCTGTTTCGCAGGCATAAAAAAGCCGCACCAGTTGCCTGGTGCGGCTTTCGAAAAAACGAGTCGCAAATTACTTGCGGCTGGCTTTTTCCAGCATGCGCAGAGCACGCTCGTTGGCTTCGTCAGCGGTCTGCTGAGCTTTCTGAGCAGCAGCCAGAGCCTCATCAGCCTTGCGGTAGGCTTCGTCGGCACGGGCTTGAGCACGAGCAGCTGCGTCTTCGGTAGCAGTCAGACGAGCTTCGGTTTCTTTGGACATGCTGCTGCAACCGGTAGCCAGAACTGCGGCCAGAGCCAGAGCAGAGAATTTCAGAACGTTGTTCATCGTGTTCCCCTTGAGGTGGAGTTTTCCATAAAAAGCAATTCCCCAACTGCGGGAAATTAGCCGGCGTACATACTACCTATTACTTTTAGTAAGTAAACGGAGCCAGGGCAAGAGTTGCAGTTTTTTTTCTTCCGGCAGGTCTCTGCAGGCTACGGTCTATGGGCGGCTGGCTAAAAAATAGTCAGTTACGCAATCCCTACAGTGTAGTGGTTGTACGAACTGTTATAACTGTCCGCACTTGGAACTAAGACAATAAAAGAGGGGAATGCGGATGCTTGGGAATCTGGGACTCTTGCTGGGCCTGGCACTACTTATCTTCATGGCGCTGCGCGGGGTGAATATCTTCATCGCGGCCTTGCTGTGTTCGATGCTGGTGGCGTTGACCAATGGTGTCGCCGTACCTCGTGCATTGCTCGAACATTTTCCATTCGGTCCGTTGGGGGCCTTCACCTTCGCCGGCAAGTTCTTCGTACTGTTTCTCTGTGGCGCGATCTTCGGCAAGGTCATGGCAGCGAGTCAGGCAGCCGGCAGTATCGCTCAGGCCATTACCCGCGGCCTGGGGACGCAGCGCACGCTTTGGGTGGCGATGCTGGTTTGTGCCGTGCTCACCTACGGTGGGGTGGTGGTGTTCGTGGTGATCTTCACCATGTATCCGCTGGGCATCACTCTGATGCGCGAGGCCAACCTGCCCAAGCGCCTGTTCTGCGCGGCCACGGCGCTCGGCGCCGGCACCTTCACCATGACGGCGCTGCCGGGTTCGCCATCGATTCACAACGTGATCGCCGCCAGTGCGCTGGGTACCGATCTGTTCGCCGGTGCCTGGATCGGGCTGTTCGCCTCGTTGGTGATGATCGTCCTCGGTATGGCCTATCTGCAGCGCGAATGGCGCCTGGCGCGTGAGCGCGGCGAGGGTTTCGAGCCCAACACGCAGGACGAGCGCATGCAGCAGCTGGCCGGCGCGCCAGGTAGCGGGCCGCACTGGGGGCTGGCGCTGGTGCCGATCATGGTGGTGCTGGGGATCATTCTGTTGCCGCGTCTGCTTGCCTTGTCCGGTGCTGTCACACCGGGTGAAGGATCGCTGGGTGGGCTTTTGGCCTTCAGTCAGGCGCAGCCGATCCTCTGGCCCAGTCTCGCCCTGGTGATCGCCACCGGCGTCGCTGTGCTGATGTTTCCGGCCTTGCGTCGTAATACCGTGGGGCTGCTGGGGCAGGGGGCGGACGACTCGATCATGCCGCTATTGAACACGGCGGCGGTAATCGGCTTCGGCGGGGTCGTTACCCAGACTGCGGGCTTTGCCCAGTTCGCTCAGTGGATCCTGGCAGTGGATCTGCCGCCGCTGCTGTCGGTGTTCGCCTCGGTGAGCGTGGTTTCGGGGATCGTCGGTTCGTCCTCCGGTGGCTTGCAGATATTCATGCAGACGCTGGCGCCGCGTTATCTGGAAATGGGCGTGGAGCCCGAGGTGCTGCACCGTATCGCTAACATCACCGCTGGCGGTCTGGATTCGCTGCCGCACTGTGGCGCGGTGATCGCCATGCTGATGATCATGGGGTTGACGCACAAGCAGGCTTACAAGGACATCTTCGTCATCACCGTGCTGATCCCGGTGGTTGCAGCGTTGCTCTGTATCGCGCTATTGAGCTTCTGATTGCCCGTGGCTGGGCGGTTCTACGCCTGATAAGCTTGGTCAATCCTAGGGTGCTTGGGCAGTACGCGTGTTTGCGCTTTTGACCAAGCATCGGTAGAAATGAAAGCAGATGCGCCGCTAAGGGTTGCGGCTAGAGGAGAGAAGATGAGTGAGGGGCTGTCCATCCACCATGACCAGGCGAGTCACCAGTTCGTGACCACCGTCGATGGTGATCGTGCTTATCTGGCCTACATGGATTTGGGTAAGCAGACGCTGGACATCTATCGCACCTTCGTACCCAACACCCTGCGGGGGCGCGGCATTGCCGCCGCGCTCACCGAGCATGCCCTGCAGTATGCCGAGGGCAAGGGCTACACGGTGATTCCCTCCTGCTCCTACGTCGAACGCTACATGGAGCGCCGTTCGCGGCACCAGTAGAGCCGGCTCGGCAGTGGTGGGCTGAGGCCCACCCGACGTTGAGCGCAGATATGAAAACGCCGGGCAATGCCCGGCGTTTGCTTTGCTGCGCTACCGCTTAGCCGCGAGGGCGCTTGGGCAGCACATCCTTGAGCTTGGCGTGCATGCTGCGCAGGCTCTTCTCGGTGGTGTCCCAGTCGATGCAGGCATCGGTGATGGAAACACCGTACTTGAGGTCGCACAGATTCTTCGGAATCGACTGGTTGCCCCAGCCCAGGTGGCTTTCGACCATCAGGCCGACGATGGAGTTGTTGCCTTCCAGGATCTGGTTGGCCACGTTCTCCAGTACCAGCGGCTGCAGGGCCGGGTCCTTGTTGGAGTTGGCATGGCTGCAGTCGACCATGATGTTCGGACGGATGCCGGCTTTGGTCAGTTCCTGCTCACAAATGGCCACGCTGACCGAGTCGTAGTTGGGTTTGCCGTTGCCGCCGCGCAGCACCACATGGCCGTAGGCGTTGCCTTTGGTGGTGACGATGGACACGCCGCCTTGCTGGTTGATGCCGAGGAAGCGGTGCGGGCTGGAAACCGACTGCAGCGCGTTGATCGCCACGGTCAGGCCGCCGTCGGTGCCGTTCTTGAAACCCACGGCCGAGGACAGGCCCGAGGCCATTTCGCGGTGGGTCTGGGATTCGGTGGTGCGCGCGCCGATGGCCGACCAGCTGATCAGATCCTGCAGATACTGCGGGGAGATCGGATCGAGCGCTTCGGTGGCGGTGGGCAGGCCCATTTCAGCCAGATCGCGCAGCAGTTGACGGCCGATGTGCAAACCGTCCTGGATCTTGAACGAGTCGTCCAGATACGGATCGTTGATCAGGCCTTTCCAGCCCACCGTGGTGCGCGGCTTCTCGAAGTACACGCGCATGACCAGAAACAGGCTGTCGGACAGCTCGGCAGCCAGCACCTTGAGGCGCTCGGCGTACTCGTGGGCAGCCTTGATATCGTGGATGGAGCAGGGGCCGACCACCACGAACAGGCGATGATCCTTGCCGTCGAGGATGTCGCGTACCACCTGACGACCATGGGCGACGGTCTTCAGTGCGGCATCGGTCAGGGGAATTTCGCGTTTGAGCTGATCGGGGGTGATCAGGGTTTCGTTGGAGGCGACGTTAAGGTCGTCGATCGGTAAATCAGCCATCGTGCTATTCATCGGGTCAGGTCGTCAGGTCACGGGTGCCGGCCGCCAGCGATCCCCTATGGCGGTGCACAGCTAGTTGGCGCAGGGGGAGCCGAACCTTAGCGCGTACGGGACGGCGCGACAATGGGCGTTAAGTTCAATAGGCCTGATAGATTGGCAGTATGAGGGGCAGCTCATCGCCTCGCCGAGGATCGTGGCGCCGTATCAGGCCATATGGGGAAACTCGGCGGCATGCTTGGCGATCCAGTCCTGAGCGCATTGCTCGATGGCTATCGGCTGGCCGGACTCGCGCTCCAGCAGCTGCCGGTAATGCTGGATCTGGCAGACCTGTTCGACCATGCGTGCGCGAAACAGGGTGTCTTCGTCGATAAAGGCGATGCCCACCAGGTAGTCGTTTTCCTGTCGTCGACACCAGGCCACGACGCCGGGATAGCGCGCCTGGTCGCCAAGCAGCGGGATACGCAGTTCGACCGAGGTGCCGCGGCGGAGGCCGCGTAACGAGTTGCAAGCGACCCCGCCCAGGCTGATATTGTTCAGCCGTTGCCGGGGAATGCAGGCCTGTCTGCGCAGGACCAGTTCCACCGGCATATCGCTTGGATGACGCAGAAACTTACGCATGAACACCGACCTCGAATGCAGGCAAACTGATATCAGTGAACTCAGTATAGCGACGCAACTGGAATTGACCGATCTGGATGCCGACCGCCGCCTGCTCGATCTTCCCGGTACCTCGCTTGTAGTGTTCACTAGCACGGGCTGTGCCAGCTGTCGTTGGGCGCGCCAGACGCTGCCTGGCATGCCGCTTCCGCTCGAGCGCCTGTGCTGGATCGATGCCGGACATAACGCCGGTTTGGTGGCGCGCTATGAGGTCTTTCATCTGCCCGCGTTGTTTCTGGTCAAGGACGGTCATTTCTTTGGCGCAGTACATGCGCGCCTCACCCATTACGATCTGCTAACTGCCATGGACGAGGCTCTGCTTCGCCCGGCTGAGGAGCTTCCCTGATGTCCCAATCCCCCGCGCCGCGCATCGGTATCATCGGCACCGGCGCCATCGGCGGCTTCTACGGCATGCTGCTGGCACGTGCCGGCCATGACGTGCACTTTCTGCTGCGCAGCGAATACGCTGCCGTCGTCGAGCGCGGCCTGCAGCTGAACAGCAGTGTGCACGGCGCCCTGCACCTGCCAGCGGTACAGGCCTATCGGACTATCGAGGACATGCCGCAATGCGACTGGCTGCTGGTGGGCGCCAAGACCACCGCCAATGCCGAGCTGGCGCCCCTGATCGCCAAGGCGGCGGCGCCTGGAGCCAAGGTTGTGCTGCTACAGAACGGCCTGGCAGTGGAGGATGAGCTGCGTCCGCTGCTGAGTGAGGATCTGCATCTGCTGGGTGGGCTCTGCTACATCTGCGTTCACCGTAGCGCTCCGGGGGTGATCGAGCATCAGGCTTTGGGGGCGATCAACCTGGCCTATCATTCCGGGCCGCTGGATAACGACGAGGCGCGCCTGGCGCTGGTCGAGGAGGGCGCGGGTCTGCTGCGCAGCACCGGCCTGGATTCGACAGCGATGCGCGACCTGGCGCAGACACGCTGGCAGAAACTGGTGTGGAACATCCCTTATAACGGCCTGTCGGTGCTGCTCGATGCCGATACGCGGCGCATGATGGACAACGCTGACAGCCGCGCGCTGATCGCCGACATGATGCAGGAGGTGGTGCGGGCCGCTCAGGCGCTGGGGTATGCGATGCCGGAAAACTATGCGGACAAACTGCTCGCGGCGACGCAACGCATGCCCGATTATCTGCCGAGCATGTATCACGATTTTGCCCAGGGGCGAGCGGCCGAGCTGCACGCCATCTATGAAGCGCCTCTGGCGGCTGCGGACGCAGCAGGTTTCGATATGCCCAAGGTGCGCGCGCTGTATCAGGCGCTGCGTTTCATTCAGGCTCGCCGGGAGGCCTAATCATGGGCAAGGGGCTGGGGGACAAGCTGGTGCTGGCGATTTCCTCGCGAGCGCTGTTCGATCTGAGCGAGAGCCATCAGATCTACGAAAGCGAAGGTGTCGAAGCCTACCGTCGCTATCAGATCGAGCATGAAGATGAGGTGCTGATGCCGGGCGATGCCTTTCCGTTGGTGGAGAAGCTGCTCGGCTTGAATGCGCGGCTCAGTGATCAGCGCGTCGAGGTCATCCTGGTTTCGCGCAACAGCGCCGATACCGGTTTGCGTGCATTCAATTCGATCCAGCACTACGGCCTTGGCATTTCCCGCGCCGCCTTCGTCGGCGGTCGCAGCCCCGATCCCTATCTGGCGGCCTTCGGCTGCCATCTGTTCCTGTCCACCCATGCCGATGACGTGCGCAATGCACTGAAAGCCGGTTTCGGCGCGGCCACGCTGCTTTCCGGGGGCACCCGGCGCGCCAACAGCAATGAATTGCGTATTGCCTTCGATGGTGATGCCGTGCTGTTCTCGGATGACTCCGAACGGGTCTATCAGAGTGGTGGCCTCAACGCCTTTCAGGACCATGAACGTGAGGCGGCACGTCAGGCCCTGCCCGGCGGTCCGTTCAAGCCTTTTCTCGCCGCGTTGCATGCGCTGCAGCAGGAGTTCCCCGAAGCCGAATGTCCAATTCGTACGGCGCTGGTCACTGCTCGATCGGCCCCGGCGCACGAGCGGGTGATCCGCACGTTGCGTGAGTGGAACATCCGCCTGGACGAATCCTTCTTCCTCGGCGGGCTGGACAAGTCGGCGGTGCTCGAAGCCTTTGCCGCCGACGTGTTCTTCGATGATCAGACCGGGCACTGCGAGAGAGCGCGCCAGGTGGTGGCGACGGGTCATGTCCCGCATGGCGTGAGTAACGAACTGCTGCCCTGAGCGTGGAGCCTGCCGGCCTCCAGGCGCCTGCATATAGCCATTCGTCCTAAATAACGTCGCCGATCTTGCTTTGTCTGATGCGCTGCTAAGCTCAATCATGGGCCTGCGCCAGCAGTCGAGGAGGCCATGTGATCCGCTCGATACTTTATGCCACCGATCTGGGGCTTTACGCCTCCTACGTGCTGCAGCACGCCCTCGCTTTGACCCGCAGCTTTCAGGCCGATCTGTATGTGGTGCACGCGGTGGAACCCATGGGCTTGTTCGCCGAATCCGTGCTGCAGACCTATCTGGATGAAGAGACCCTTGCGGAGCTACGGCGCAATGGCTTGAACACCGTCATGGCCAGTATCGAACAGCGCGTACTGGAGGGCTTTCGTGACGAGCTGGGCGATGCTCAGCAGGATCTGCAGCTGATACGCGCGGTGCGGGTGTTACAGGGGGATCCACCTGCAGTGATTCTCGAGGAGGCGCAGAAACTTGGGGTGGATCTGCTGGTCGTAGGCAGTCACAGCCACGGCACGGATCTGACCATACCGCTGGGCCGCACTGCTGCGCGAATCGTGCAATTGTCTGAAGCGCCGGTGTATCTGGTGCCGATGCTGCAGCATCGAGGGCACGGGGATCTGTAAAGGGGGGAATGTCTAAAAGTTCTAGGCTGTTCGATTAAACCAATAATATGGTTATATACGGCATTGGCGGCTGCTGCCTGCCTTACTGCTCTGAGGGAAATCTATGAAGCTTCAGCAACTGCGCTACATCTGGGAAGTTGCGCACCATGATCTCAACGTATCGGCTACCGCTCAGAGCCTGTACACCTCGCAACCAGGGATCAGCAAGCAGATTCGCCTGCTCGAGGATGAGCTGGGCGTTGAAGTCTTTGCCCGTAGCGGCAAACACCTGACCCGCGTGACTCCAGCCGGGGAGCGCATCATCACCACGGCCGGCGAGATTCTGCGCAAGGTCGAAAGCATCAAGCAGATCGCCCAGGAGTTTTCCAACGAGAAGAAGGGCACGCTGTCCATCGCCACCACCCATACTCAGGCGCGTTACGCCCTGCCGCCCGTGATCAGCGCCTTCATCAAGCAGTACCCGGACGTGTCGCTGCACATGCATCAGGGCACGCCTACGCAGATCGCCGAGATGGCCGCCGACGGCAGCGTCGATTTCGCCATCGCTACCGAAGGTCTGGAGCTGTTCAATGACCTGATCATGATGCCCTGCTACCGCTGGAACCGCTGCGTGGTGGTGCCGCAGGGGCATCCGTTGACCAAGCTGCCGAAGCTGACCCTCGAGGCGCTGGCCGAGCATCCCATCGTCACCTATGTATTCGGTTTCACTGGCCGCTCGAAACTGGACGAAGCCTTCAGTCACCGTGGCCTGACGCCCAAGGTGGTGTTCACTGCCGCCGACGCCGACGTGATCAAGACCTACGTGCGCCTGAATCTGGGTGTCGGCATCGTCGCCAAGATGGCCGTCGACCCCAAGCTGGACCCGGATCTGGTGGTGCTCGACGCCGACGAACTGTTCGAACCCAGCGTGACCAAGATCGGCTTCCGCCGCGGCACCTTCCTGCGTGGCTTCATGTGCGACTTCATCGAACGCTTTGCCCCGCACCTGACCCGCGACATGCTGGCCAAGGCGGTGCAGTGCCATAACAAGTCCGAACTCGAAGAGCTGTTCGCGGATGTCGAATTGCCCATGCACTGAGGCAGAGGCGGAAACGAAACATGGCGCCCTTGGGCGCCATGTTTCGTTCTAACCAATGTCAATCAGTGGCTGAGATGCAGACCGCACTCGCGATTGTCTTCACCCTTGGTCGGATCGTAGTAGTCGAACTCGTTCGGCAGGTTGTGAGCGACCAGATACTCGTAGAGATCCTTGGAGGTCCAGTGCAGCAGCGGAGCGACCTTGATCAGGCCGTCCGGGTTTATGCTGATCGGGTCCATCTGCGCGCGTACGGCCGTATCGGTGGCGCGCAGGGCGGTGAACCAGACGCCTGGTGCCATCTCGCGCAGGGCGCGGGCAAAGGGCTCGAGCTTGACCTCTTCGGTGAACGCAGCGTGGCGCGGATCGTCCAGGCCGGGCACCGGGCCGTCGATGGCTTCGCGATGCGCGCGCGAGCGCTTGGGCAGGTAGGTGATCAGATTCAGGTTCAGCTTGCGCGTCACCTCGTCGGCGAAGCGGTAGGTGGCGTCGGTGTTGTAACCGCTGTCCATCCAGACCACCGGGATATCCGGTTTGACCTGGCTGACCATGTGCAGGATCACCGCTTCGAACGGGCGGAAGTTGGTGGTGCAGATGGCGGCTTTGCCCAGCCCGATGGCCCATTGCACCAGCTTTTCTGGCTGGTTGCCGAGTTCGGCGTTGAGCGCGTCCAGGTTGAGTTCCATGTTGAGGACTCCAGATCGTGTGCGTGAGGGCGCGATGGTAACAAAGGCCGGTTATACGGCTAAATAACTAAGACGCTTTAAATCCTTCTTTTCGGTTATAAGCGGCCGCGTTGCACGAGCCAAGCCCAGCGGCTAGAGTGCCGGCTTCTTTTTGGCTCAACCGAGGAGTGGCCTGTGGAAATCGCGTGTCTCGACCTGGAAGGTGTACTGGTCCCGGAAATCTGGATCGCCTTCGCGGAAAAAACCGGCATCGAGTCGCTCAAGGCGACCACCCGCGACATCCCCGATTATGACGTGCTGATGCAGCAGCGCCTGCGCATCCTCGATGAGCATGGCCTGAAGCTCAAGGACATCCAGGACGTGATCGCCACGCTCGAGCCGCTCGAAGGTGCGGTGGAGTTCGTCGACTGGTTGCGTGAGCGCTTCCAGGTGGTGATCCTTTCCGACACCTTTTACGAGTTCTCCCAGCCGCTGATGCGCCAGCTCGGTTTCCCGACCCTGCTGTGCCACCGCCTTATCACCGACGAGAAGGATCGCGTGGTCAGCTACCAGCTGCGCCAGAAGGACCCCAAGCGCCAGTCGGTCATCGCCTTCAAGAGCCTGTACTACCGTGTGATCGCAGCGGGCGACTCGTACAACGACACCACCATGCTCAGCGAAGCCCATGCCGGCATCCTGTTCCATGCGCCGGACAACGTGATCCGCGAGTTCCCGCAGTTTCCGGCGGTGCACACCTATGAAGATCTCAAGCAGGAATTCATCAAGGCGTCGAACCGCAAGCTGAGTCTGTAAGATCGATGCATGAGAAACGCCGCGATTTCGCGGCGTTTTTCGTTTGGGGGCTTATTCGGCTTCGACCGACAGGCGCTCCAGCGTTTCCAAGAGCACCTTCACCTTGGTGATCGACTCCTGATACTCGGCTTGCCAGTTGGAGTCGGCGACGATGCCGCCACCGCCCCAACAGCTGACCACGCCGTCTTTGACCAGCAGGCTGCGGATGGCGATGGAGCTGTCCATTTCGCCGCGCACGTCCAGATACAGCAGGGAGCCGCAGTAGAGCCCGCGCCGGGTCGGCTCCAGCTCATCGATGATCTGCATGGCGCGGATCTTCGGCGCGCCGGTGATGGAACCGCCAGGGAAGCTGCCGGCAATCAGATCCAGGGCGTCCTTGCCGGGAGCCAGCTCGGCGGTCACGCAACTGACCAGATGGTGCACGTTAGGGTAGCTTTCCAGGGCGAAGAGCTGCGGCACCTTGACCGAGCCGATGCGGCAGCTACGGCCGAGATCATTGCGCAGCAGATCGACGATCATCAGGTTTTCGGCGCGGTCCTTGCGGCTGGCCAGCAGATCGTGCGCTTGTGCCTGGTCATCTTCGGTGTCGGCGCCACGACGCCGGGTACCCTTGATCGGGCGGGTTTCCACCTGGTTGTCGCTGACCTTGAGAAAACGTTCGGGCGACAGGCTGAGAATGGCGTTGCCATTGCCCAGGTTCTGGAAGCCGGCGAAGGGCGTGGGGCAGGCCTGGCGTAGCGCCAGGTAGGCCGCCCAGGGGTCGCCAGCGCAGGGTGCCTGAAAGCGCTGGGCGAAGTTCACCTGATAGCAGTCCCCAGCGAGGATGTAGTGCTGGATGCGCTCGATTGCCTGGCGATAGGTGCTCTGATCGATATCGGCGTGAAAAGGCTGATGCAGGCGGAATGCTGCCTGGTCATCGCCCGGCTCGGCCTCGAACAGCGCCTGCAGGCGCTGGCGCTCGTTCTGTGGCAGCGCCGGATGAAACATCAGTACGCTGGTTTCGCATTGATGATCGCTGATCAGTGCCCAGGCGTAGAGGCCGAAGCGGGCATCTTCGAGGTGTTGATCATCGATGTTCTGCTCGGCAAACGTCTCCAGGCGCCGCCCGAAGTCGTAGGCGAGATAGCCGATCAGGCCACCGGCAAATGGCAGTGCCTGGTGCGCGGGTATTTCGGCCTGGCCAAGGCCTTGCAGGGCATCGCGCAGGCGCTGGAGAAAGTCGTTGCCCGACTCTTCAGGCATGGGTGCCAGCTCAGCCATGGGCCAGGCGCTCATCAGATCATAGCGCCCGCGTTGGGCCAGCGGACGGCCAGCATCGAGCAACACCGCGCCAGGTGCCTGACGGATGCGGCGGAAGTAGTCTCCGGGGTCGGCTCGATAGGGAAGAGGGTGCAGAGAGCAGCTGGGCATGCGTGGCAGTCGAAAGGGACGGAAGCGCGATTGTAGTCTGCCGTCAGCATTCGTCCTAGGGGTTTGCCCTGCGCGGAGGGGCTTCAGACGATGACGCTGTAGCTGAATCGAGCGCAACCTGCCTGAGTGCAGGTTGCGACTGATTCACGGCTACATGGCGGGTCAGACTTCCTTGCTGACGATATGGCCGAACAGCTCTTGGGAGAAGCGCACGCGCTCTTCGGCAGTCTCCTGAATGCCCTTGGCTTTCAGTTCTTCCAGGCGGGCTTCGACGGCGTGAGCACGATGGGTCAGACCGCAGTCGTTGGCGATCTGGATGTTCAGGCCGGGGCGGGCGTTGAGTTCGAGAATCAGCGGGCCCTTGTCCTGGTCCAGCACCATGTCCACACCGATGTAACCCAGGCCGCACAACTCATAGCAGCCGGCGGCGAGCTTCATGAAGCCGTCCCAGTTCGGCAGTTGCACGCCGTCCACTGCATTGGTGGTGTCCGGGTGCTTGCTGATCTTGTTGTTCAGCCAGGTACCACGCAGGGTGATGCCAGTGGCCAGATCGACACCGACACCAATGGCGCCCTGGTGCAGGTTGGCCTTGCCATTGGACTGACGTGTCGGCAGGCGCAGCATGGCCATCACCGGGTAGCCCATCAGCACGATGATGCGGATGTCCGGCACGCCTTCGTAACTGATGCTCTTGAAGATGGTGTCCGGGGTGACCCGGTATTCGATCAGCGCACGGTCACGGTGACCACCGAGCGAATACAAACCGGAGAGGATGCTGGAGATCTGCTGCTCCAGCTCCTCGTGGCTGACGATCTTGCCGGATACCGTCTTGAAACGATCCTCGAAGCGGTCGGCGATAACTGTGATGCCGTCACCGCCAGCGCCTTGCGCCGGTTTGATCACGAAGTCATTGCGCCCGGCAATGATCTGATCGAGCTTGTCGATATCCTTCTCGGTCTCGATGACGCCGTACATTTCCGGCACATCGATGCCGGCCTCGATGGCCCGCTCCTTGGTGATGATCTTGTCGTCGACGATCGGGTACAGGTGCCGTTTGTTGTACTTCAGCACGTAGTCCGCGTTGCGTCGGTTGATGCCCATGATGCCCTTGGCTTCAAGGGCCTTCCACGTCTTGATCAGGCCGAACATGGTCTTAGTCCTTGAGGAAGGCTTTGAAACGGAACAGTTCGGTCAGGCGGTAGCCGCGGTAACGCCCCATCGCCAGCATGAAGCCCACCAGGATCAGCAGGATCGCCGGGAAGGTGAACACGAAGTACACCAGCTCCGGCACGCTCATCAGCAGGTGCGCGATGGTGGCGGCGAACAGGGTGCCGATGGCGACCTTGAAGGCATGGCTGCCGCCACGTTCTTCCCAGGTGATCGACAGACGCTCGATGGTCATGGTCAGAATCACCATCGGGAACAGCGCAACCGACAGGCCGCGTTCCAGGCCCAGCTTGTGGCTGAACAGGCTGATGGCGGCGATCAGTACCACGACGAAGGTCAGCACTACCGACAGGCGCGGCAGCATCTGCAGTTTCAGATGTTCCAGGTAGGAACGTAGCGACAGACCGAGCGCAGTGATTACGGTGAACAGGAAGATGCCGAAGCCCAGCTGGGTTTCGCGGAAGGCGAGGGCGATCAGCACCGGGGTAAAGGTACCCAGGGTCTGCAGGCCGCCGAGGTTGCGCAGGATCAGGATGACCAGTACGCCAATCGGGATCATCACCATGATCATGAAGGTCTGCTGGGTCTGCAGCGGCAGGCCGTACAGCGAGTATTCGAGGAAGCTGGCGTCGGTATTCTCGTCGGTCAGCTTGGCCAGGCGGATGGCGTTCATCTCGCTGTTGTTCAGGCTGAAGCTGACTTGCGCCTGGCGGCCACCTTCGAGGCTGACCAGGTCGCCATCGCCGATCCACCAGACCAGGCGGTCGGCCGGCAGGCCCTGCTCACCGGATTCGGGGTTGAAGTACAGCCATTTCTGACCATTGAAGCTGCGCAGCCACAGCTCCGGTGACTGAGCGACCTCGGCCTGCAGGCGAATGGTGTGTACGCGCTCCATCGGCACGTGGGCGATGGACAGCAGCAGATCGACGACTTTGGCCTTGTTGGCGGTGGAGGCGTCGCCACCCAGCAGCAGCTTGACGTTGTCGTCATTGGCATTGTTGACGCGCTTGATGGTCTCGCTGATGAAGGTTTCGACATCTGCCGAGTGCTGGCGAATCGGCGCCAGCAGGGCTTCGGCCGCTATCTTCTCAGGGCCTTCGACCGGGATGCTGTCGCGGAAGATCGGACCTTTTGCAGGCGTCTGCTCGCCGCTGTAACGCTTGGTCAGCACCAGGCGGTAATAGAGGGTCTGTTTGCCGTTGGCGCGACGGGCCGACCAGGTGACGCGGCGGTTGCCGTCGACACGGTTGACGCTGACACCGTAGTTGTTGGAGATGAAGCTCTCGTTGAGGCTCACGTAATCCTGGTTCAGCGGCGGCACGAACATCTGCAGCTTCACCGGCTCACGCGGCGTCGCCTGGAATTCGACCTTGGCGTCGATGTTCCACAGATCGTCGGTCTCGTCCTCGGTCACCGGAATGCCGAGAATGAAGATTTGGTATGCCGTAATCAGAACGCCCAGGGCCACCAGCAGGGTGATCAGGACTTTCAGATGCAGGTTCAGAGAGCGCATGGGAATTACTCGCCAGGGGTTGCGTCATCGGTGCAGTCGGGTTTGCCGGCTGCATATTTAAGGCTTGGATCGACCATGGCTTCGAAGTGCTTGAGCGCTTCGGAGCCGATCAGAAGCGGGTATTGGAATGCGCTTCGGTCGGTCAAGTTCACTTCGATCGTGCGCAGGGTCTTGCCCATGCACAGTTCAAGGTCGATGACAGGGCGTGCGGTGTAGCTCTTGTCCTCTTCGGGATCGAAGTCGCCAGCCCGTCGTTTGATCTTGCTGATGCGCGCCAGTGGCCGTTCGATGGTCCGCTCGTGGGCATCATCGATGGCCAGCACGAAGCGCACCCAGGTTTCTCCGTCACGCTTGAAGCGTTTGATGTCGCGCGCGCTGAGCGAAGCCGTCTTGGCGCCGGTGTCGAGCTTGGCCGCTACCTGCAGATCCAGTTCTTCTATATGAATGTATTCGTTCAGGCCATAGATCGACTTGCCCATGGCCAGGGCCGGGCAGGACAAGGTGAGCAGGCAGAGAAACAGGGAGAAGGGTTTCAGTCTCATGTGTCCTTGAGAAGTATTGCCAGGGGCGGGTGAGCGACAGCGTCTGGCGGCATCCTGCCATATAACTGTCTGCCGGGAAGTCTAGCAGGCATGGCAAAAGGCGTTAACCGGGCGTGAGTAGGTGGATTCTAACATGGGGATTTTCCGTGCTGACAGCAGCTTATGTAGCTTTCTGCAAGTAAGGTCGCGCCTCGGCGAGCGTGGCAGAAGAAAAATATTGTCGACAATACTTTGGTCTGCTTTGACGATTTTGCCGTTATGGCGTAGTTTTATCGCCATTGAAAGTTATTGGTGTCGACAATCATGCTGCTAGAATCAGGTGCGCCGGCAATGCCGCAGGTGGATTCGGAAACACTTTCCGAGCATGTGTTTCGCCTGATCCAGGCGGCCATCGTCAAGGGCGAGATCGCGCCGGGCAGCAAGATCTCCGAGCCCGAGCTGGCGCGCACCTACGGCATCAGCCGGGGGCCGCTGCGTGAGGCGATCCACCGGCTGGAGGGGCAGAAGCTGCTGGTGCGCGTGCCGCATGTGGGCGCACGGGTGGTGTCGCTCAGTCATGCCGAGCTGATCGAGCTGTACGAGATTCGCGAATCCCTTGAGGGTATGGCCTGCCGCCTGGCGGCCGAGCGCATGACCCAGCAGGAAATCGACGAGCTGCGCCGGGTGCTGGAGCTGCACGAGCAGGACGCCGCCTTCAAGGCCGGCGTCGGCTACTACCAGCAGGAAGGCGACTTCGACTTTCACTACCGGATCATCCAGGGCAGCGGCAACCGCACCCTGGCCAAACTGTTGTGCGACGAGCTGTACCAGCTGGTGCGCATGTATCGCCTGCAGTTCTCCGCCACGCCCAATCGGCCGCACCAGGCTTTCGCCGAACATCACCGCATTCTCGATGCCATCGCCGACCGTGACGGCGAACTGGCCGAACTGCTGATGCGCCGTCACATCGGCGCCTCCAAGCGCAATATCGAGCGCCACTATAAAGAGGCGCTTGCCACTTCATCCAAGACCCGAGGTGATTCATGACTCAGCTTTCCGCCGGCCAGCGCTTCCGCCAGGCCCTTGCCATCGAGAGTCCGCTGCAGGTAATCGGCGCGATCAACGCCAACCATGCACTGCTGGCCAAGCGTGCGGGCTTCCGTGCCATCTACCTGTCCGGTGGCGGCGTGGCGGCCGGCTCCCTGGGCCTGCCGGATCTGGGCATCAACACCCTGGATGACGTGCTGACCGACGTGCGCCGCATCACCGATGTGTGCGACCTGCCGCTGCTGGTGGACATCGACACCGGTTTCGGCCCATCGGCCTTCAATATCGAGCGCACCATCAAGAACCTGATCAAGGCCGGCGCCGCCGCCGCGCATATCGAGGACCAGGTCGGTGCCAAACGCTGCGGTCACCGCCCGGGCAAGGAGATCGTTTCCACCGAAGAAATGTGCGACCGCGTGAAGGCCGCCGCCGATGCCAAGACCGATCCGGATTTCTTCCTGATCGCCCGCACCGACGCCATCCAGGCTGAAGGTGTCGACGCCGCCATCGAGCGTTGCCAGGCCTACGTCGAAGCCGGTGCTGATGGCATTTTCGCCGAGGCCGCTTACGACCTGCCGACCTACAAGCGTTTCGTCGAAGCGCTGAAGGTGCCGGTGTTGGCCAATATCACCGAATTTGGCGCCACGCCGCTGTTCACCCGCGAGGAGCTGGCCTCGGTTGGCGTGGCCATCCAGCTCTACCCGTTGTCGGCCTTCCGCGCGGCGAACAAGGCGGCAGAAAGTGTCTACACCTCGATCCGCCAGAACGGCCACCAGAAAGACGTAATCGAGCTGATGCAGACCCGCGCTGAACTCTACGACCGTATCGGTTACCACGCCTTCGAGCAGAAGCTCGACGCGCTGTTCGCCGCCGGCAAGAAGTAAAAACTACAAGGTAGGGATGTAGGGTGGGCCGGGCGACGATTCGCTTTAGCCCACCGCATCAGCGCTGCTGGTGGGCTGAAGCCCACCCTACCCAGAGCACAGCAGAACAAAAAGAGTCGAGGAGATATCGATGAGCACCACCGAAACCACCACTCCGGGCTTCAAGCCGAAGAAATCCGTCGCCCTCTCCGGCACCGCCGCCGGCAACACTGCACTGTGCACCGTTGGCCGCACCGGTAACGATCTGCACTACCGCGGCTATGACGTGCTCGATTTCGCTAACCGCTGCGAGTTCGAGGAGATCGCTCATCTGCTGGTGCACGGCAAGTTGCCCAACGTCGCCGAGCTGGCTGGCTACAAGGCCAAACTCAAGGCCCTGCGCGGTCTGCCGGCCGGGGTCAAGGCAGCGCTCGAACAACTGCCGCCCTCGGCCCATCCGATGGACGTGATGCGCACTGCCGTCTCCGTGCTCGGCTGCCTGGCGCCGGAGAAGGACGACCACAACCATCCGGGCGCGCGTGATATCGCCGACAAGCTGATGGCCAGCCTGGGTTCGGCGCTGCTGTACTGGTACCACTACAGCCACAACGGCAAGCGCATCGACGTGGAAACCGACGATGACTCCATCGGCGGCCACTTCCTGCATCTGCTGCATGGCGAGAAGCCGCGCGAGTCCTGGGTGCGCGCCATGCACACCTCGCTCAACCTGTATGCCGAGCATGAATTCAACGCCTCGACCTTCACCTCGCGGGTGATCGCCGGCACCGGCTCCGACCTGTTTTCCTGCATCGCCGGCGCTATCGGCGCGCTGCGTGGGCCGAAACATGGCGGCGCCAACGAAGTGGCCTTCGAGGTGCAGAAGCGCTACGACAGCCCGGACGAGGCCGAGGCCGATATCCGCGAGCGGGTAGGGCGCAAGGAGGTGGTGATCGGCTTCGGTCATCCGGTCTACACCGTCAGCGACCCACGCAACAAGGTGATCAAGGAAGTGGCTCGCGAGCTCTCCGTTGAGCAGGGCAACACCAAGATGTTCGATATCGCCGAGCGCCTGGAAAGCGTGATGTGGGAGATCAAGAAGATGTTCCCCAACCTCGACTGGTTCAGCGCCGTGAGCTACCACATGATGGGTGTGCCTACCGCCATGTTCACTCCGCTGTTCGTCATCGCCCGCACCGCCGGCTGGTCGGCGCACGTCATTGAGCAGCGTATCGACGGCAAGATCATCCGTCCGAGTGCCAACTACACAGGCCCCGAAGACCTGAAGTTCGTGCCGCTCGAGGAGCGCAAATAACCATGACTGACACCGTGAATAGCCAATACCGCAAGCGCCTGCCCGGCACCGTGCTGGATTACTTCGATGCCCGCGAAGCGGTTGAAGCGATCCAGGCCGGCGCCTGGGCGAAACTTCCTTACACCTCGCGCGTGCTCGCCGAGCAGTTGGTGCGCCGCTGTGATCCGCAGGATCTGACTGCATCGCTGGAACAGCTGGTGTACCGCAAGCGCGACCTGGATTTCCCCTGGTACCCGGCGCGAGTGGTCTGCCACGACATTCTTGGCCAGACCGCGCTGGTTGACCTGGCCGGCCTGCGTGACGCCATCGCCGAGCAGGGCGGTGATCCGTCCAAGGTCAACCCGGTGGTGCCGACCCAGTTGATCGTCGACCACTCCCTGGCCGTGGAGGCGCCCGGCTTCGACCCGGACGCCTTCGAGAAGAATCGCGCCATCGAGGATCGTCGCAACGAGGATCGCTTCCACTTCATCGACTGGACCAAGACCGCCTTCAAGAACGTCGACGTGATCCCAGCCGGCAACGGCATCATGCACCAGATCAACCTGGAGAAGATGAGCCCGGTGATCCAGGCGCGCGGCGGCATCGCCTTCCCCGACACCTGCGTCGGCACCGACTCGCACACACCGCACGTCGATGCCCTGGGCGTGATCGCCATCGGTGTCGGCGGCCTGGAGGCCGAGACGGTGATGCTCGGTCATCCGTCGATGATGCGCCTGCCCGATATCGTCGGCGTCGAGCTGACCGGCAAGCGTCAGCCAGGCATCACCGCCACCGATATCGTCCTGGCGCTGACCGAGTTCCTGCGCAAGGAGCGGGTGGTGGGTGCCTACGTCGAGTTCTTTGGCGAGGGGGCGGACAGCCTGTCCATCGGCGACCGCGCCACCATCTCCAACATGTGCCCGGAGTACGGCGCCACGGCTGCGATGTTCTATATCGACGGCCAGACCATCGACTACCTCAAGCTCACCGGGCGTGAGCCGGAGCAGGTGGCGCTGGTGGAAAACTACGCCAGGACTCTGGGGCTGTGGAGCGACGCGCTGAAAACCGCCGAGTATGAGCGCGTGCTGCGCTTCGATCTGGGCAGCGTGGTGCGCAACATGGCCGGCCCGAGCAACCCGCACCGGCGCCTGCCCACTTCGGCGCTGGCCGAGCGCGGCATCGCCGACGAAGCCAAGCTGCAGAGCGGCAAGGTCGAAGAGGCCGAAGGCCTGATGCCGGACGGCGCAGTGATCATTGCCGCCATCACCAGTTGCACCAATACCTCCAACCCGCGCAACGTCATCGCCGCCGGCCTGGTGGCGAAGAAGGCCAACGCGCTGGGTCTGGTGCGCAAGCCTTGGGTGAAGACCTCGTTTGCGCCGGGTTCCAAGGTCGCCAAGCTGTATCTGGAAGAGGCCGGCCTGCTGCCGGAGCTGGAGAAGCTTGGCTTTGGCATCGTTGCCTACGCCTGCACCACCTGCAACGGCATGTCCGGCGCGCTCGCCCCGGCGATCCAGAAAGAGATCATCGATCGCGACCTGTATGCCACCGCCGTGCTCTCGGGCAACCGCAACTTCGACGGGCGTATCCATCCCTACGCCAAACAGGCGTTCCTTGCTTCGCCGCCGCTGGTGGTGGCTTACGCTATCGCCGGCACCGTGCGCTTCGATATCGAGCAGGACGCGCTGGGCACCGATGCCCAGGGCAACCCGATCACGCTGAAGGATTTGTGGCCGAGCGATGAGGAGATCGACGCCATCGTCGCCGCGAGCGTGAAGCCCGAGCAGTTCAAGCAGATCTATATCCCGATGTTCGACCTGGGCAGCGTGCAGGAGGCCGAGAGCCCGCTGTACGACTGGCGGCCGATGAGCACCTATATCCGCCGCCCTCCGTACTGGGAAGGCGCCCTGGCCGGCGAGCGCACGCTCAAGGGAATGCGGCCGCTGGCGATCCTGCCGGACAACATCACCACCGATCACCTGTCGCCGTCCAACGCCATCCTGGCGGACTCGGCGGCCGGTGAGTACCTGGCGAAAATGGGCCTGCCGGAGGAGGACTTCAACTCCTACGCCACCCACCGCGGCGACCACCTGACCGCGCAGCGCGCCACCTTCGCCAACCCGCAACTGGTCAACGAAATGGTCGTGGTTGACGGGCAGGTGAAGAAGGGCTCGCTGGCTCGCGTCGAGCCTGAAGGGCAGGTGATGCGCATGTGGGAAGCCATCGAGACCTACATGAATCGCAAGCAGAACCTGATCATTGTCGCCGGTGCCGACTACGGCCAGGGCTCGTCCCGCGACTGGGCGGCCAAGGGCGTACGTCTGGCTGGTGTGGAAGTGATCGTGGCCGAAGGCTTTGAGCGCATCCATCGCACCAACCTGGTGGGTATGGGCGTGCTGCCGGTGGAATTCAAACCGGGCACCACGCGCCTGACCCTGGGGCTGGATGGCACCGAGACCTACGATATCGAGGGTGATATCTCGCCGCGCTGCGACCTGACCCTGGTGGTCAATCGCCGCAACGGCGAGGTGGTGCGGGTGCCGGTGACCTGCCGCCTGGATACCGCGGCGGATGTCAGCGTGTACAAGGCCGGCGGCGTGCTGCAGCGCTTCGCCAAGGACTTCCTCGAAGGCGCGGTGGCGTGATGACGCGGTCTGCTCCCTCTCCCATTTTATGGGAGAGGGCTGGGGAGAGGGTGGTGCAGGCGGCTCGGTGTTGTCTGATAGACCCTCTCCCCCGGCCCCTCTCCCGCAAGCGGGAGAGGGGAGACAAGCGCGTAGCCCGGATGAAATCCGGGGCAAGGTTGAATGATTCGATCCCGGATTGCATCCGGGCCATTTTTCAGGACTGCAGCTATGGCTCATCTGCCGCAAGTGAAAATCCCCGCCACCTATATGCGTGGCGGCACCAGCAAGGGCGTGTTCTTCCGTCTGCAGGATCTGCCCGAGCGCTGCCAGGTGCCTGGCGCGGCGCGTGACAAGCTGTTCATGCGCGTGATCGGCAGCCCCGACCCCTATTCAGCGCATATCGACGGCATGGGCGGGGCGACATCGAGCACTTCCAAGTGCGTGATTCTGTCGAAAAGCAGCCAGTCCGATCACGATGTCGACTACCTTTATGGTCAGGTCTCCATCGACAAGGCCTTCGTCGACTGGAGCGGCAACTGCGGCAATCTCTCGACCGCAGCAGGTGCCTTCGCCATCCATGCCGGCTTGGTCGATTCCGCGCGGATTCCGGAGAACGGCACCTGCGTGGTGCGCATCTGGCAGGCCAATATCCAGAAAACCATCATCGCCCACGTGCCGGTCACTGATGGCCAGGTGCAGGAAACCGGTGATTTCGAGCTGGACGGCGTGACCTTCCCGGCGGCGGAGATCGTGCTGGAATTCCTCGACCCATCAGACGATGGCGGGGATGGCGGCTCGATGTTCCCCACCGGCAATCTGGTCGATGACCTCGAGGTGCCCGGCATCGGTACCTTCAAGGCGACCATGATCACCGCCGGCATCCCGACGGTGTTCGTCAATGCCGAAGACATCGGCTATCGGGGCACCGAGTTGCGCGAGGATATCAACGGCGATCCGGTGCAACTGGCGCGCTTCGAGCAGATCCGCATTGCTGGTGCGCTGCGCATGGGCCTGATCAAGACGGCCGCGGAGGCTGCGACACGTCAGCACACTCCGAAGATCGCCTTCGTCAGCCCGCCCAAGGACTACCGCACCTCCAGCGGCAAGGATGTGAAGGCCGGTGAGGTCGATCTGCTGGTGCGTGCGCTGTCCATGGGCAAGCTGCACCACGCGATGATGGGCACCTGCGCGGTGGCTATCGGCACGGCGGCGGCGATTCCCGGCACCCTGGTCAACCTGGCTGCCGGTGGCGGCGAGCGCGAGGCGGTACGTTTCGGCCATCCGTCCGGCACTCTGCGTGTCGGCGCGCAGGCCAAGATGGTCGATGGTCAGTGGACGGTGACCAAGGCCGTGATGAGCCGTAGCGCGCGCATCCTGATGGAAGGCTGGGTACGCGTACCCGCTGAAAGCTTCTAGGTCCTGAATGAGAAAAGGCTCGAAGTATCGAGCCTTTTCCCTTTGTAAACATGTGCTTGCAGCGGTTATTTGAGGCGCCTTTCAACACCTTTTTCTACCAGGATCTTGGCGGAGATTTCCTCCACCGAGAAATGCGTGGAATTGATGAAGGCGATGTTTTCGCGGCGGAACAGGTTCTCCACCTCGCGCACTTCGAACTCGCACTGGGCGTAGCTGGCGTAGCGGCTGTTGGGCTTGCGTTCGTGGCGGATGGCGGTGAGGCGATCCGGGTCGATGGTCAGGCCGAACAGCTTGTCGCGATGCTTTTTCAGCGAGTCGGGCAGTTGCAGGCGCTCCATGTCGTCTTCGGTCAGCGGGTAGTTGGCGGCGCGGATGCCGTATTGCATCGCCATATAGAGACAGGTGGGCGTTTTGCCGCAGCGCGAGACGCCTACCAGGATCAGATCGGCCTTGTCGTAATAATGGGTGCGCGCGCCGTCGTCATTGTCCAGGGCGAAGTTCACCGCCTCGATGCGCTCCATGTAGTTGGAGTGCTGGCCAATGGAGTGCGACTTGCCGACGGAATAGGAGGAGTGCGAACTCAACTCCTGTTCCAGGGGCGAGAGGAAGGTGGAGAAGATATCGATCATGAAACCATTTGCGGTATCGAGGATCGCACGAATATCGCGATTGACGATGGTGTCGAAGATGATCGGACGTGCACCATCCCTTTCGGCGGCGGCATCGATTTGTTGTACCATGGCGCGCGCTTTATCGACGCTGTCGATATAAGGACGCGTAAGTTTGGTGAATTGAATATTCTCGAACTGCGCGAGCAAGCTCTGGCCCAGGGTTTCGGCCGTGATGCCGGTGCCGTCGGAGATGAAGAAAGCGGTTCGTTTCATTTGCGCCAAAGGCCTTAAGCTGAGATCGATTCTTGGCTATGATAGGCCGCGTTTTTCGCCGGGCCCATGGGGTTCGGCATTGTTACTTATTCAAGGGCAAGGCCACAATCTTGCGGCAGTTCGTCGCCAGAGCATCCAGCCCCCCCGAGAATTTGTGCAAAGGCTTGCGAGCTAGAGCCATGCAAGGCAGAAGCAGGCGAGTAAGCGGGGTGTGCTGTAGCACATGAGCATTACGAGCCTGCTTTTAACGCAGCAGGACCGAAGCGCAGCTGGCTTTACGCAAATTCTGAGCTTTTCCAACATCTTAGTGGAGAGATCACCTTGGTAGAGTACGTAGTTTCCCTCGATAAGCTCGGCGTCCACGATGTAGAGCATGTGGGGGGCAAAAACGCATCCCTCGGCGAGATGATCAGCAACCTGGCCGGCGCCGGCGTCTCGGTTCCCGGCGGTTTCGCCACTACGGCTCAGGCCTACCGCGACTTCCTCGAGCAGAGCGGCCTGAATGCCCAGATCCACGCGGCCCTCGACGCGCTCGACGTCGACGACGTCAACGCCCTGGCCAAGACCGGCGCGCAGATTCGCCAGTGGGTGATGGAGGCCGACTTCCCGGCCGAGCTGGACAAGCAGATTCGCGAAGCCTTCGCCAGCATGAGCGCCGGCAACGACAACATGGCCGTGGCCGTGCGTTCCTCCGCCACCGCCGAAGACCTGCCGGATGCCTCTTTCGCCGGCCAGCAGGAAACCTTCCTCAACATCCGCGGCGTGGACAACGTGATCCGCGCTACCAAGGAAGTCTTCGCCTCGCTGTTCAATGACCGCGCCATCGCCTATCGCGTGCACCAGGGCTTCGACCACAAGCTGGTCGCCCTGTCCGCTGGTGTGCAGCGCATGGTGCGTTCGGAAACCGGCACCGCCGGTGTGATGTTCACCCTGGACACCGAGTCCGGCTTCCGTGATGTGGTGTTCATCACTGGCGCCTATGGTCTCGGCGAGACCGTGGTGCAGGGCGCGGTGAACCCCGACGAGTTCTACGTGCACAAGCCGACCCTGGAAGCCGGCCGTCCGGCGATCCTGCGTCGCAACCTGGGCAGCAAGGCGATCAAGATGGTCTACGGCGACGAGGCCAAGGCCGGTCGTTCGGTCAAGACCGTGGAAGTCGACCGCGCCGAGCGCGCGCGCTTCTGCATCAGCGACGCCGAGGTCAGCGAGCTGGCCAAGCAGGCGCTGATCATCGAGAAACACTACGGCCGTCCGATGGACATCGAGTGGGCCAAGGACGGTGACGACGGCAAGCTGTATATCGTGCAGGCCCGTCCGGAAACCGTGAAGAGCCGCTCCAGCGCCACCGTGATGGAGCGCTACCTGCTGAAAGAGAAGGGCACCGTGCTGGTGGAAGGGCGCGCCATCGGTCAGCGCATCGGCGCCGGCAAGGTGCGGGTGATCCACGATGTGTCCGAGATGGACAAGGTGCAGCCGGGCGATGTGCTGGTCTCCGACATGACCGACCCGGATTGGGAGCCGGTAATGAAGCGCGCCAGCGCCATCGTCACCAACCGCGGCGGTCGTACCTGCCACGCGGCGATCATCGCTCGTGAGCTGGGCATCCCGGCCGTGGTCGGTTGCGGCAACGCCACCAGCGTCCTGAAGGACGGCCAGGGCGTGACCGTATCCTGCGCCGAGGGCGATACCGGCTTCATCTTCGAAGGCGAACTGGGCTTCGACATCCGCAAGAACTCGGTAGACGCCATGCCCGAACTGCCGTTCAAGATCATGATGAACGTCGGCAACCCGGATCGTGCCTTCGATTTCGCTCAACTGCCGAACGAAGGCGTGGGCCTGGCCCGCCTGGAGTTCATCATCAACCGCATGATCGGCGTGCACCCGAAGGCGCTGCTGAACTTCGCCAGCCTGCCGCCGGAGATCAAGGACAGCGTCGAGAAGCGCATCGCCGGTTATGGCGATCCGGTGGACTTCTACGTCGAGAAGCTGGTCGAGGGCATCAGCACCCTGGCCGCTGCTTTCTGGCCGAAGAAGGTCATCGTGCGTCTGTCGGACTTCAAGTCCAACGAATACGCCAACCTGATCGGCGGCAAGCTGTACGAGCCGGAAGAAGAAAACCCGATGCTGGGTTTCCGCGGTGCTTCGCGCTACATCAGCGAATCCTTCCGCGACTGCTTCGAGCTGGAATGCCGTGCGCTGAAGAAAGTGCGCAACGAGATGGGCCTGACCAACGTCGAGATCATGGTGCCCTTCGTGCGTACCCTGGGCGAGGCGTCGCAAGTGGTCGAGCTGCTGGCCAGCAATGGCCTGGCGCGCGGTCAGGATGGCCTGAAGGTCATCATGATGTGCGAGCTGCCGTCCAACGCGCTGCTGGCCGAGGAGTTCCTGGAGTTCTTCGACGGCTTCTCCATCGGTTCCAACGACCTGACCCAGCTGACCCTGGGCCTGGATCGTGACTCCGGCATCGTCGCCCATCTGTTCGATGAGCGTAACCCGGCCGTGAAGAAGCTGCTGGCCAATGCCATCGCCGCCTGCAACAAGGCCGGCAAATACATCGGCATCTGCGGCCAGGGCCCGTCGGACCACCCGGATCTGGCCAAGTGGCTGATGGAGCAGGGCATTGAGAGCGTGTCGCTGAACCCGGATTCGGTGCTCGATACCTGGTTCTTCCTGGCCGAAGCGCAGCCCGCCTGATACCCGTCGCTGAACCGGAAAAGGGCGGGTCGAACCCGCCCTTTTTGCTGATCAGTCCCCCTAGCCGTCGCCAGCGATTCGCACGTCGCTCCGGCGGTTTTTTATGGGTTTCGTTCGTCTTTATGGCGCAGCGCCATTGCGGTTGTCCGATTCATGCAAAGCAGTAGTGAGCTTTTCCCCGTTGCCCTGATCAGTGCCGAACTGCGCGGTGATCTCAGCGAAGACGTCTATCTTCTCAAGCCCAACAACAGTCCGGACTCCAGCGTCGAACTGGCCTTGACTCGATTGGGTCTGGCCGGTGCCGAAGATGCGCGCGGTGTGCCCGTGGTGTTGCTGCATGGCAGTTTTTCCAACCGAAGGTTCTGGTATTCGCCCAAGGGTATCGGCCTGGGCGCCTACCTGGCGCGCGCCGGCTTCGATATCTGGATAGCGGAGATGCGTGGCCATGGTCTGTCGCCGCGCAACCAAGGCTATCGCGACAACAATGTCGCGCAGTACGTGCGCTACGACCTGCCAGCCATCGCGGATTTCATCTTCGAGCAGACAGGGCAGGCTGCGCACTGGGTCGGTCACTCCCTGGGTGGGGTAATTCTGGCAGCTGTCCTGGGGGGCGGTTATCTCGATCGGTCGCGTGCTCGTTCGGCCGCGCTGTTCGGCAGTCAGATCAGCCGCACCTACTGGCCCTTGAAGATTCCGCCAGTGGAGTGGGGTGCTCGTATACTGCTGCGTGCCTTCCCCTATCTTTCAGGGCGCCGCCTGAAGCGCGGGCCAGAAGACGAGCCGATCGGTCTGGCGCTGGAAACCCTGCGCTGGCTCAAGCTGTTCGGACGTTTCGGCGACGGCGAGCAGGACTGGTGGGCAGGTCTCGCGCAGATGCGCGTACCGCTTCTGGGCGTGGCGGCTGTAGGCGATCCTCAGGACCCTGCCTGGGCCTGTCGCAAGCTGGTGGAGCAATGCAGCGCTGCACCGAGGCAATTTCTGCTGCTGGGCAAGGACAAAGGCTTCAGCAGCGACTTCGGGCATATCGAGATGCTGGTGAGCAAGGAAGCGCAGCGCGAAGTCTGGCCGCTGCTCGAGCAGTGGCTGCAGCATCTGCAACTGCTAGGGGAATCTGCCGAGCAGGTCTTTGTCGCAGGTGTCTGAGCTGTCGTAACGTTTCTTCGGCGGGTGCTTACCGGTAATATGTGACGCCTCGTGCGTCGATGGTCATTTCCGGGGCTGTCGCTTGCTTGCCGTTCATCCATTTGTCGAAAGGAGTTCCGTCATGCATTACATCACCCCTGATCTGTGCGATGCCTACCCTGATCTGGTTCAGGTCGTCGAGCCGATGTTCGCCAACTACGGCGGTCGCGACTCCTTCGGAGGGCAGATCGTCACCATCAAGTGCCATGAGGACAACTCGCTGGTGAAGGAGCAGGTCGATCTGCCCGGTCAGGGCAAGGTGCTGGTGGTCGATGGTGGTGGCTCCCTGCGTCGTGCACTGCTGGGCGACATGCTGGCCGAAAAGGCCGCCAAAAATGGCTGGGAAGGCATCGTCGTATACGGCTGCATCCGTGACGTCGACGTGATCGCGCAGACCGATCTGGGTGTCCAGGCGCTGGCCAGCCATCCGATGAAGACCGACAAGCGTGGCATCGGTGATCTGAATGTGCCGGTCACCTTTGGCGGCGTCACTTTCAAGCCGGGCGAGTACCTGTATGCCGACAACAACGGTGTCATCGTATCCCCGCAAGCTCTGAAAATGCCGGAATAAGCCGATGCAGGATCAGGAATCGGCGCTGTTGCATGCCTTCGTCCTCGATGGTCGCGGCGGTGCGCGTAGCATCAGCCGCGATCAGCTGGACAGCTTGCAGCTGGGCGAGCATGAAAGCCTTTGGCTGCACTGGGATCGCAGCCAGGAGCAGGCACGACGCTGGCTATTCGAAAGCAGTGGGCTGGATGAGTTTGCCTGCGGCCTGCTGCTGGAAGAAAACACTCGGCCGCGTCTGTTGCCTTTGCCAAACAACGAGCTGCTGATCTTCCTGCGTGGGGTCAATCGCAATCCCGGCGCCGAGCCGGAGGACATGGTCTCGGTGCGCATTTTCGCCGATGCCCGGCGGGTGATTTCCCTGCGTCTGCGACCGCTGCTCGCGACCGACGCACTGATCGCCGATCTGCTGGCCGGCAAGGGCCCGAAAACCTCCTCCGAACTGCTTCTGGAGTTGGCTCGGCACCTGACCAGTCGCGTCGATGACCTGATCCTGGAGCTGAGTGAGCAGCTCGACGAAGAGGAAGATCGCCTCGATGACAACGAGCGCTATCTGCCCAATCACAGCCTGATGCTGCAGGTTCGTCGGCGCGCGGCCGGCCTGCGGCGCTTTCTTGCGCCGCAGCGCGACCTTTATGCCCAGCTGGCGCGCAACCGAGAGCCCTGGTTCGTCGATGATGACGATGACTACTGGAACGAGCTGAACAACCGCCTGACGCGCTATCTGGAGGAGCTCGAGCTGATCCGCGAGCGTGTCGGCCTGGTGCTTGAAGCCGAGGGGCGTCGTCTTGGCGAACGGATGAATCGCATCATGTATCGCTTCACGGTGATCACCGGCATGTTCCTGCCGTTGACCTTCCTCACCGGCCTGCTGGGCATCAACGTTGGCGGAATTCCGGGCGCCGAAAACCCCATTGGCTTCTTCATCGCCTGCGGCCTCATGGGGCTTCTGGCGCTGGTGCAACTGCTGCTTTTTCGCCGTTGGCGTTGGTTGTGATGTGTGACTCATCCGCTGGCTACTGCGTCTAGCCGTGACATCCCGTGAGGTGCGCATGCACGATCCATTCGAAGAGTCTCTACGCGATTTGCTCAAGTCCTCGCCGTCCAGTCATGACGACGATGCTTGCCTGCACCGGGTTCTCAAGACCGCCAACCGCCAGGTCGGTGCTGGTGATCTGTTCAGCCTGATGGGCCACTGGGCGCAGGCCCTGATGATCGCCCTGAACAACGGTTCGGCGCATGTCGCGCCGGTATCGCGCCGTACCCAATCCTCTGCTTCTGCTGATAAGGCCGACTGAAATGGAACTCGATCCCTGGACCCAAAGCCTGATCTCCGCGATGACCGCACTGTGGACCAAGGTTGCCGGATTCATTCCCAACCTGTTCGTCGCGCTGGTGCTGGTGCTGCTCGGCTTCGTCGTCGCCAAGTTGCTCGACACGCTGCTGTCCAAGCTGCTCGGCAAGGTTGGCCTGGACCGCCTGATGATGGGCACCGGGCTGACCAAGCTGCTGGCTCGCGTGGGTATTCATGCGTCGGTTTCGACGCTGATCGGCAAGATCGTCTACTGGTTCGTTCTGCTGATCTTCCTGGTCTCGGCCGCTGAATCGCTCGGCCTGCAGCGCGTGTCTGCAACCCTCGACGTGCTGGCGCTGTATCTGCCCAAGGTCTTCGGCGCAGCGCTGGTGCTGCTGGCTGGCGTGCTGCTCGCGCAACTGGTCAGCAGCCTGGTACGCGGCGCCGCTGAAGGTGTGGGGCTCGAATACGCCAACGGTCTGGGGCGCGTGGCGCAGGGGCTGGTGATCATCATCAGTATCTCGGTTGCCATCGGCCAACTGGAGGTCAAGACCGACCTGCTCAACAACGTCATCGCCATCGTGCTGATCTCCGTCGGTCTGGCGGTCGCCCTGGCCCTGGGGCTGGGCAGCCGCGATATCGCCAGCCAGATCCTGGCAGGCATCTATGTGCGCGAGTTGTACCAGGTCGGGCAACAAGTGCAGGTTGGTGAGGTCGAAGGCCAGATCGAAGAGATCGGTACAGTGAAAACCACCCTGTTGACCGATGCCGGCGAGCTGGTATCGGTAGCCAATCGAGTGATGCTCGAGCAACGCGTGAACAGTCGCTGACGCCAATCTGTTATTTTATGCAGCTGCCCGACAGGCGTGACCTGTCGGGCACTTTTCGTCCTGACCGTCGGCCCGACTCGTTTTGAACAAAGCTCAAGCCCTGCCCACGCGCTACGACCCCCGCGAGCTCACCGATGAAGAGCTGGTGGCGCGCACCCACGACGAGCTGTTTCACATCACTCGTGCTTATGAAGAGTTGATGAGACGCTACCAGCGAACATTATTTAACGTTTGTGCGCGTTATCTGGGGAACGAAAGGGATGCTGACGATGTCTGTCAGGAGGTGATGCTCAAGGTTCTTTATGGCCTCAAGAACTTTGAGGGTAAGTCCAAGTTCAAGACCTGGCTCTATAGCATCACCTACAACGAATGCATTACTCAGTATCGAAAAGAGCGGCGCAAGCGTCGATTGATTGACGCCTTGAGTTTGGATCCGCTCGAAGAAGCTTCCGACGAGAAGACACCTAAAGTCGAGGAGCGAGGCGGTCTTGATCGCTGGTTGGTTCACGTCAACCCGATCGACCGCGAAATTCTGGTGCTACGTTTTGTCGCAGAGCTCGAGTTTCAAGAGATTGCCGACATCATGCACATGGGCTTGAGCGCAACGAAGATGCGTTACAAGCGCGCATTGGATCGGTTGCGGGACAAATTTTCGGAAACTTCCGAAACTTAGTTCAGCTTCCCGACCACTAAGGGAGTGGCGAAACCTGATAAAATCGCCGCCAAGTTGCCGACTGAAGTTAACGGCGACTTATTAACCACCAAGATGGGGATTTAACGGATGAAAGTAAAAAACACCTTGGGCGTAGTCATTGGCTCTATTGTTGCCGCAACCTCCTTCGGCGCGCTGGCGCAAGGCCAAGGCGCTGTCGAGGTGGAGGGCTTCGTCAATCGCTACTTCACTGACTCTCAGCGTGATTTCGCTCACGATGAAGGCAACCTGTTCGGTGGCAGCATCGGCTACTACCTGACTGACGACGTCGAGCTGGCGCTGTCCTACGGCGAATACCACGACCTGCGCGGCGAAGGTTCGCAAGGCAGCAAGAACATCAAGGGCAACCTGACCGACCTGAAGGCCATCTACCACTTCGGTCAGCCGGGTGTTGGTCTGCGTCCGTACGTCTCTGCCGGTTTCGGCCATCAGAGCATCGGCGACGCCAACAGCGGTGGTCGTAACCACTCCACCCTGGCTATCGCTGGCGCTGGTGCCAAGTACTACTTCACCGAGATGTTCTACGCCCGTGCCGGCGTCGACGCTCTGTACAACATCGACCAGGGCGACACCGAGTGGCAAGCCGGCGTGGGTGTTGGTCTGAACTTCGGTGGCGGCAGCAAGCCTGCTCCGGCTCCGGTCGTAGCTGCTGCACCTGAGCCGATGCCTGAGCCTGCTCCGGAGCCGGCTCTGGAAACCGTTCGCGTTGAGCTGGACGTCAAGTTCGACTTCGACAAGGACCGCGTCAAAGAAGAAAGCTACGGTGACATCAAGAACCTGGCTGACTTCATGAACCAGTACCCGCAGACCACCACCACCGTTGAAGGTCACACTGACTCCGTCGGTTCTGACGCTTACAACCAGGGTCTGTCCGAGCGTCGTGCCAACGCCGTACGTAACGTGCTGGTCAACCAGTACGGTGTAGACGGCAGCCGCGTGAACGCTGTTGGCTACGGCGAAACCCGCCCGGTAGCCGACAACGCCACCGACTCCGGCCGCGCCATCAACCGTCGCGTTGAAGCCGAAGTGGAAGCCCAGATCAAGCAGTAATGCTTCTGGTGCTGTAAGGAGAAACCCGGCCTCGGCCGGGTTTTTCTTTTCCAGATAAAAAAGCCCGCCATGAGACGGCGGGCAGGCAAGCAGAACCTGGATTGCTCAGGCATGCAGAAGTTGCGGTATGCCGATCTCGCCGCAGGCGCGGGCGACTTCGCCGATCACCAGAATGGCCGGGCTTTTCAGAGCAAATGCTGCGGCATCGTCCTGCATGCGCGCGAGGTTGCTGCGGCATTCGCGTTGCTCGGGCAGCGAGGCGTTCTCGATCATCGCCACCGACATCTCCATGCTCATGCCGCCGGCCAGCAGGCCAGCCTGGATGTCCGCCAGCTTGGCCACGCCCATATAGACCACCAGCGTCGTACCGCTTTGCGCCAGCGCGTGCCAGTTCAGCGAGCTGTCATCCTGGGTGTGGGCGGTGACCAGGGTCACGCCACGGGCCACACCGCGCAAGGTCAGGGGAATGCCGCAGTTGGTGGCACCGGCCAGGCCGGCAGTGATGCCGTTGACCAGCTCCACTTCTACGCCATGAGCGTTGAGCCAATCAGCCTCTTCGCTGCCGCGGCCGAAGATGCATGGGTCGCCGCCCTTGAGGCGCACCACGCACTTGCCCTGGCGCGCATAGCGCAGCATCAGGCGATGGATGAAGGCCTGCGGAGTCGAGCGACAGCCGCCGCGCTTGCCCACAGAGACGATACGCGCGCCCGGGCAATGCTCGAGCACGGCCGGGTTGACCAGATCGTCGATCATCACGATCTCGGCCTGGTTCAGCGCCTTGACCGCCTTGAGGGTCAGCAGCTCGGGATCACCAGGGCCAGCGCCCACCAGCCAGACTTTTGCATTCATATCGGGTTCCTCGCAGGGTGCGCCATGCGCACCAAAATATCTGGGGTTGGTGCGCACAGCGCACGCTAGGGTTATGCAGTCACTACCACCGGCTGTTGCGCCAGCAGGCGTTTGATTTCGGGTACGCAGGAGCCGCAACTGGTGCCGCACTTGAGTTCCTGCTTGAGGCCATCCAGATCCAGGCCGCGGGCAATGCCGGCACACACCGCGCCTTCGCTGACGTTCAGGCAGTTGCACAGGGTCTTGCCGCGCGTGTTGGCGGCAGCGTTGCCTGGCGGTGCGGAGACCGGGGCGAGCAGCCAGCGGCGCAGGTCGGCGTCGGCCTGGCCGTCCAGCCACAGGCTTCTGAGCCATTCGCTGGCGGCGGTTTCGCCGGCCAGGCGGATGCTGACGATGCGGCCGTCCTCGATACGCACGCGCTTGCCTACGGCGCGGCGCGGGTCGTCATAGGCCAGCACTGGACCCTGGTTCAGACCCAGCAGGCGGTCGATCTGCGCCAGCAGCTCGGGCTGCGGCGCCACGGCGCTGGCGGCGCGGATCAGCAGGGCTGGGCGCTCGCGCCCGGTGGGGGTGAGGCTGGCGTAGGCGAAGTCCTCGAACAGCGGACGCAGGGCCTCGAAACGGCTCTGCACCTCACCCTCGACCAAAGCGAACAGCTGCCAGGGCAGCTCGACCTTGTCCACCTCGACGCCGGCATGCTTGAGCTCCGGCTGCTTGGACAGCGGATCGAAGGCCGGTTGGGTCAGCACGTTGGTACCCAGGCCCTTGAGGAAGCGGTCGCCCCAGTGCATCGGCAGCCAGGCCTGGCCCGGGCGCACCGACTCGTCGGCCTGCACGGGCAGAATCAGGCTGCCGCGACGGCTGCGCAGCCTGACCAGGTCGCCGTCCTGCAGGCGGCGGCGACGCAGCTCATCCGGGTGCAGGCCGAGCACGGCGGCCTCGACATGGCCGAACAGGCGCGCGGCTGTGCCGGTGCGGCTCATGCCGTGCCACTGGTCGCGCAGGCGGCCGGTGTTGAGAGTCAGGGAGAACCGCGCATCGCGCTTTTCCTTCGGCGCGCGGTACGGGTCGGCATGGAATTGAGCTCGCCCGCTGGCGGTGGGGAAGCGGCCGTCGGCGTAGAGCCGCGCGGTACCTTGGCGGGCACCGGACGGGAACGGCCATTGTTGGGGACCTTGGTTATCCAGTAGCGCGTAGCTCAACCCGGAGAGGTCGAGGTCGCGCTGGGCGGTCAGGTGCTTGTATTCCTCGAACAGCGCTTCGCTGTCGGCGAAATCGAACAGGCCGGGCAGGCCGGGGCGCAGCAGCGTTTCCAGGCGACGGGCAAAGTCGCAGGTGATCGACCAATCGGGCCGCGCCTCTGCGGGCGCTGGCACGGCGCGGCGCACATTGCTGACGCGGCGCTCGGAGTTGGTCACCGTGCCTTCCTTCTCGCCCCAGCTGGCGGCGGGCAGCAGCAGGTCGGCGTAGCGGCAGGTCTCGGTGGTGAAGAAGGCTTCCTGCACCACGACGAAGGGGCAGGCAGCCAGGGCCTCGTGCACTTTGCTCTGGTTCGGCAGCGACTGCGCCGGGTTGGTGCAGGCGATCCACAGCGCCTTGATGCGGCCGTCGTGCACCGCATCGAACAACTCGATGGCGGACAGGCCGGGCGTCTCCGGCAGTGCATCGACGCCCCAGTAGGCGGCGACTTCGGCACGGTGTTCGGCGTTGCCGGCCTCGCGGTGGCCCGGCAATAGATTGCTCAGGCTGCCGGTCTCGCGGCCGCCCATGGCGTTGGGCTGGCCGGTCAGCGAGAAGGGGCCGGCGCCGGGCTTGCCGATCTGCCCGGTGGCCAGGTGCAGGTTGATCAGTGCACTGTTCTTTGCGCTGCCAGAGGAGGACTGATTCAGCCCCATGCACCACAGCGAGAGGAAGGAGGGCGCTCGGCCGATCAGTTCGGCGCAGCGCTGCAGATCGTCCAGGCTGATGCCGCAAAGGTCGGCGGTGACTGCCGGGCTGTAGTCGCGCACCAGCTTCTTCAGTGCCTCGAAGCCTTCTGTGTGGGCGTCGATATAGGCGCGGTCGATCCAGCCCTCCCACAGCAGGATATGCAGGATGCCGTGAAACAGCGCCACATCGGTGCCGGGCAGAATCGCCAGATGCAGGTCGGCCAGTTCGCAGGTGTCGGTGCGCCGCGGGTCAATGACGATCACCTTCATCTCTGGGCGGCGCGCCTTGGCTTCTTCCAGACGGCGGAACAGCACCGGGTGGGCGTAGGCCATGTTGGAGCCGGCGATCAGCAGGCAGTCGCTCTGCTCGATATCGGAGTACGAGCAGGGCGGGGCGTCGGCGCCGAGGCTGCGCTTGTAGCCGACCACCGCCGAGCTCATGCACAGGCGCGAATTGCTGTCGATATTGTTGGTTCCCACCAATGCTCTCGCCAGCTTGTTGAAGGCGTAGTAGTCCTCGGTCAGCAGCTGGCCGGAGATATAGAAGGCGACGCTGTCGGGGCCGTGCTCGCGGATGGTCTCGGCGAACACCGCGGCGGCATGGTCCAGGGCGCTGTTCCAGTCCGTGCGGGTACGGGCCAGGCCCTTGCCCAGACGCAGTTCGGGATAGAGGGCGCGGGCATCGAGGTCGCCGGTCAGGTGCAGGGTCGAACCCTTGCTGCACAGTTTGCCGAAGTTGGCCGGGTGGCTGGGATCGCCGGCGACGCCGAGGATCTGCTCGCCGTCGTGCTTGATCAGCACGCCGCAGCCTACGCCGCAGTAGCAGCAGGTGGAGGCGGTGATTTGGCTTTGGGTAGGCATGGCGCTCGACTCCGTGGTTTGCGGCTTGCTGTAGGCGCCAGGGGGCGCTGAGTTCTTGCTGGCGATCCAGGCCGCGAAAAGCATCGCCAGCAAGCTGGCTCCTACAGTTCTATGAGCACTTTTCGGCCTGGTTCAGGGCCAGTAGCACACGGCCGCTTTCCACCTTGGCGTGGTGCCGGTGAGCGCAGCCCACATCCGGCGCCACGGCCTCGCCGGACTCCAGCTCGATCTGCCAGTTATGCAGCGGGCAGGCCACGCGCTTGCCGTAGATCAGCCCCTGGGACAGCGGCCCGCCCTTGTGTGGGCAGCGGTCGTCGAGGGCGAATACTTCATCGTTACTGGTGCGGAAGATGGCGATATCGCCTTTCGGCCCGGCGATGATGCGCGAGCCGAGCACGTTGATCTCTTCCAGGGCGCAGATATCCAGCCAGTTCATACGGCGGCCTCCTCGATTTGCACGACCTTGATGGTGTCGAACTCTTTCTTCAGTTGCGGCGTCTCGATGCGTTCCTTCCACGGGTCCTGCTCGAACGACAGGGCATAGTGCAGGCGAGCGGCCAGGGCCTTGCGATTGGCTTCGTCTTCCAGCACCGCCTTCTTGATGTGCTCCATGCCGACACGCTGCATGTAGTGCACGGTGCGCTCCAGATAGAAGGCCTCCTCGCGGTACAGCTGGAGGAAGGCGGCGTTGTATTCGCGCACTTCTTCGGCTGTTTTCACCTTGACGAAGAACTCGGCCACCTCGGTCTTGATCCCGCCGTTGCCGCCGATGTACATCTCGAAGCCCGAGTCCACACCGATGATGCCGACGTCCTTGATGCCGGCCTCGGCGCAGTTGCGCGGGCAGCCGGAGACCGCCAGCTTGACCTTGTGCGGCGACCACATGTTGAACAGGTCGTGCTCCAGGTCGATGCCCAGCTGGGTCGAGTTCTGCGTGCCGAAGCGGCAGAACTCGCTGCCGACGCAGGTTTTCACGGTGCGGATGGACTTGCCGTAGGCGTGGCCGGAGGGCATGTCCAGGTCCTTCCACACGGCCGGCAGGTCATCCTTCTTGATCCCCAGCAGGTCGATGCGCTGGCCGCCGGTGACCTTGACCATGGGCACGTTGTACTTGTCGGCCACATCGGCGATGCGGCGAAGCTCGGACGGGTTGGTCACGCCGCCCCACATGCGCGGCACCACCGAGTAGGTGCCGTCCTTCTGGATATTGGCGTGGGCGCGTTCGTTGATCAGGCGCGACTGCGGGTCGTCCTTGGCCTCGCCCGGCCAGGTGGAGATCAGGTAGTAGTTGAGCGCCGGGCGGCAGGTGGCGCAGCCGTTGGGCGTGCTCCAGTTGAGGAACTCCATGGTTTGCGCCATGGACGTCAGGTGCTGCTCGCGGATCGCCTTGCGAATCTGCCCGTGGTTGAGGTCGGAGCAGCCGCAGATGGCCTTCTCGCTCTTGGGCTTGACGTCGGCGGCGCCGCCAACGGTGCTGATCAGGATCTGCTCGACCAGGCCGGCGCAGGAGCCGCACGAGCTGGCGGCTTTGGTGTGCTTCTTCACCTCGTCGACCGAGAACAGCCCGTTTTCCTGGATCGCCTTGACGATAGTGCCCTTGCACACGCCATTGCAGCCGCAGACCTCCATGCTGTCGGGCATGTTGGCGGTCTTGTCGGCACCCTGGTGGCCGACGTCGCCGATGGCGCCTTCGCCGAACATCAGGTGATCACGGATCTCGCTGACGTTGTGGTTCTCGCGGATCTGGCGGAAGTACCAGCCGCCGTCGGCGGTGTCGCCGTACAGACAGGCGCCGACCAGCACGTCGTCCTTGATCACCAGCTTCTTGTATACGCCGCCGATAGGGTCGGAGAGGGTGATGGTCTCGGTACCTTCGCCGCCCATGAATTCGCCGGCGGAAAACAGGTCGATACCGGTGACCTTGAGTTTGGTCGAGGTCACCGAGCCCTGATAGCGGGAGAAACCGAGCTGGGCCAGGTGATTGGCGCAGACCTTGGCCTGCTCGAATAGCGGCGCCACCAGACCGTAGGCGATGCCGCGGTGGCTGGCGCACTCGCCGATGGCGTAAACGCGCGGATCGAAGGTCTGCATGGTGTCGTTGACCAGGATGCCGCGGTTGCAGGCGATGCCGGCGCTCTCGGCCAGTTCGGTATTGGGGCGGATACCGGCGGCCATCACCACCAGATCGGCGGGAATCACCTCGCCGTCCTTGAACTTCACCGCGCAGACGCGGCCTTCGCCGTTATCCAGCAACTCGGCGGTGTGCTTGGGCAGGAGGAACTTCAGGCCGCGGTCTTCCAGGGATTTTTGCAGCAGCTCGCCGGCGGTGCGATCCAGCTGGCGCTCCAGCAGCCAGTCGCCGATATGCACCACGGTGACGTCCATGCCGCGCAGCTTGAGGCCGTTGGCCGCCTCCAGGCCGAGCAGGCCGCCACCGATGACCACCGCGTGCTTATGAGTCTTGGCGGTGTCCATCATGGTCTGGGTGTCGGCGATATCGCGGTAGCCGATCACACCCTGCAGATCCTTGCCCGGAATCGGCAGGATGAAGGGGTTGGAGCCGGTGGCGATGAGCAGGCGGTCGTACTCTGCCTCGCTGCCGTCGTCGGCGATCACCAAGCGCTTCTTGCGGTCGATCTTGACCACCTTGCGCCCGAGCAGCAGTTTGATGCCGTTATCGGCGTACCAGTTGAGATCGTTGAGCACGATCTCCTCGAAGGTCTGTTCGCCGGCCAGCACCGGCGAGAGCAGGATGCGGTTGTAGTTGGGGTGCGGCTCGGCGCCGAACACGGTGATGTCATAGAGATCGGGGGCGAGCTTGAGCAGCTCTTCGAGGGTGCGCACACCCGCCATGCCGTTGCCGATCATCACCAGCTTGAGTTTTTGCATGCCGGCCATCTCCTGAGTCATTGATCACGGAAAAAAGTGGCCGCCATGAATGGCAGGCCAGAAAAACAAAAAAGGCGTCCCGCTAGTCACCTAGCGAGGACGCCTTTGTCCAGATCCCGTTCTATCGGGAAGTGCAGCCTTCTTCGTTGAAGGTCGCGCTTTATGTGTTTGCTGCCAGTAACAATGCAGCGCTTGTGCCAACTTTCTCGGAACCCTGTTTTCCCGGCTTTTCAGCAACTTGGCGGTGTGCGGTGACTGGGTTTTTGCACCTTTGCGAGGCGTTTTGCGCTGCTTTGGTGCGAGCTGGGCTATTTGAACAGCAGCAGCGCCAGCAGCAGGTTAAGCAGCAGCGACACCAGCGCTACGCTGCGCCAGACTAGCAGCGGCTCGCGTTCCAGCAGCGGTCGTGGACGGTTGTTCAGCGACTGGCGCTCGCCGCTTTCCAGGGCCAGCAGCCATTCCTCGGCGGTTTCGAAGCGCTGCGCCGGGGTGGCGGCTACCGCGCGGTTCAAGACCTCGTCGAGCCAGGCCGGCAGATCCGGGCGATAGCGACTGGCCGGCGTTGGCTGGCCGAAGCGTGGGTGCTGAAAGGCCTCGACCTCGCCGTATGGATAGTGACCGGTAAGCAGGTGATAGAGGGTCACGCCGGCGGCATAGAGATCCTGCTGGGCGCTGGGAGGGCTGCCGGCGAAGGCTTCCGGGGCGATATAGCTGGGGGTGCCGGGCAGGGCATGGGCCTCGTCGCGGGTCAGGCCCGGACAGTAGGCCAGGCCGAAGTCGAGCACGCGCAGCTCGCCGTCGTCGCCGAGCAAGAGGTTCTCCGGCTTGATGTCGCGGTGGATGATATTGCGTCGGTGCAGCAGACCAAGGGCCTTGATCAGCCGCGGCGCCAGGTCCTGCCAGTCGGCCAGGCTCAGCGGGCCGTGCTGCTGTAGGCGCGTGGACAGGGTCTGACCGGCGTACTCGCGCTGCACGTAATACAGGTGCTGGCGCTGCGGCAGAGCATGCAGCTCGGGAAAATGGCGGCCGGCGACGCGACGCAGGAACCATTCCTCCTGCAGCAGTGCCGGGCCGGCCTGCTCCTCACCAGCGCGGCTGGCCGGCAGGGTTTTGAGCAGCCAGGGCTGGTCGTCCGCGTCGTGCAATCGATAGATCAGCGACTGGCGCGATTCGCCGAGCAGCCTTTCGACTCGCCAGCCCTCGAACTCCTGGCCATCGCGCAGACGCGACGGCAGCGGCCAATGCTCGAGCTGGGCCAGGGTGTCGGCTAGTGCCGCCTCGGGCAATTGCTCGATATGCACCAGCAGGGCGCTGGCGTTGTCCTGGCTGCCGGCACGGTGCGCTTCGTCGACCAGGGTCTGGCAGATCGTCGCGGCGTCATAGCCCTGTTGCAGCAGCTCGCCGATGCGCTTGTCGCTGAGGCAGGCCCAGACGCCATCGCTGACCAGCAGGAAACTGTCGCCGGCCTGCAGCTCGCCGTCGCGGTAGTCCACCACCAGGTGCTGATCCAGGCCCATGGCGCGCTTGAGCACGTGTTGCATGCCCGGCTGTTCCCAGACATGGTCCTCGGTCAGGCGCTGTAGCTGGCCGCTCCGCCACAGGTAGGCGCGGCTGTCGCCGATATGCGCCAGGGTGTAGCGGCGGCCGCGCAGCACCAGGGCGGTGAGGGTGGTGAGCAGCGGCTGGCCGCCGCCGTTGGCTTGCAGCCAGCGGTTATGCGCAATGAGCAGGCGGTCCAGGCTGTGCTGCACCGGCCAGGTTTCCGGCGTGGAGTAGTAATCCAGGGCCAGCGCCTGCAAGGTGGCGCGCGCGGCCAGGCCGCCGTCGGCGCACTGGCTGACGCCATCGGCCAGGCCCAGCAGGTAGCCCTTGCTGGCGGCCAGGGCCGGCGCCGGGGTAACCACGCGCAGGGCGTCCTGGTTCTCGCTGCGCGGGCCGATGGCGCTGGTTTCGCCGATGCTCAGTTGCAGGGCCATGATGCGGTTTCCGTAGCTCTTTGACCGTAGGGTGCGAATCGCCGAAGGTTCGCTTACACCCGCGCGGCGGTGACCGCGGCGCTGCCCCAGGTGGTGCGCCAGCGTTGCTTGACCCCGTGCAGGCCGATCCAGGCCAGCACGCCGAGGCTGGCGAACAGCCACAGACCGAGCTGGTAATCGCCGGTGTGCTGCTTGATGGTGCCGAGGCCGGCGGCGAGGAAGAAGCCACCGATGCCGCCGGCCATGCCGATCAGCCCGGTCATCACGCCGATTTCCCTGCGAAAGCGCTGCGGCACCAGCTGGAATACGGCGCCGTTGCCGGCGCCGAGGCCGAGCATGGCGGCGACGAACAGGGCCAGGGCGGCGGTCGCGCTGGGCAGGTTGAAGCCCACCACAGCGATGCACAGCGAGGCGATGGTGTACATCATCAGCAGCGTGCGAATACCGCCGATGCGGTCGGCCAGGGCGCCGCCGAGCGGACGCAGCAGGCTGCCGGCGCAGACGCAGGCCGCGGTGTAGTAGCCGGCGGTCACCGGGTTCAGCCCGTACTGGTCGCTGAAGTAGCCGGGCAGGGCGCTGGCCAGGCCGATGAAGCCGCCGAAGGTGACGCTGTAGAAGAACATGAACCACCAGCTGTCGCGGTCGCCGAGGGCCTTGAGGTAGTCGCCGAAGGCTTTGGGTTTGGGCCGCTCCGGCGCGTTCCTGGCCACCAGGGCGAAGATCACCAGGGTTGCCAGCAGCGGGATCAGCGCCCAGCCGAACACGTTCTGCCAGCCGGATAACGCCGCCAGGCCTGGGGCGAACAGCGCGGCGAGCACGGTGCCGGAGTTGCCGGCGCCGGCGATGCCCATGGCCTTGCCCTGGTGCTGCGGCGGGTACCACTGCGAAGCCAGCGGCAGGGCCACGGCGAAGGCGGCGCCGGCGAAACCGAGGAACAGGCCGAGCAGCAGCGCCTGCTCGTAGCTGCCGATGCCGACCTGCCAGGCGCAGAACAGCGCGACTATCACCACCACTTGGCCTAGAAGGCCGGCGGTCTTCGGTGACAGGCGGTCGCAGAGAAAGCCCATCAGCAGGCGCAGCACGGCGCCGGCAAGGATCGGCGTGGCCACCATCAGGCCGCGTTGCTGGGCGTTGAGCTCGAGGTCGGTGGCGATCTGCACGGCCAGCGGGCCAAGCAGGTACCAGACCATGAAGCTCAGGTCGAAATAGAGGAAGGCGGCGAACAGGGTGGGGGCGTGGCCGGCTTTCCAGAAACTTGTATTCATCGATCACCTCATCAGCGAGAAGGAGCCCGGCATGGCGCGGCGAACCGTGGTCGTGGACACGGCGGCCGTGCCTGCCGGGGAGGCCGTGCACTTGTGGTGCAGGGCCCTGCGGCCGAAGCCACAGCAGGGTTGAGCGATTGCAGTGCAGGCTCGGATCGCGACGCCTGCACCGGCCCCGGACACTGGGGCGAACACGAAAAAAAACGCCGCTTCACCGCAGGCCATGAAGGCCGGGTGAGGCGACGTCTTTGTCGTGAGGGAGGTGGCCGCCGTTGGCTACCTGGTATCAGGGACTAAGCAAGTGCCGGGCCAATCGACCGAAGGCCCTGATAAGGGGCGCTGCGGCATTTCGGTGAGCGCCGGGCTGCCGCAAAACGAGGCGTTTGCGCCGTCAGTGCACCCGAACGGGGCGGGTGCTTCGCTCAACTTCGGTAGGTGCTGAGTGCAACCTGTGGAGTGATGCTGGAAGGAAGGGCCCCATTGGTGGCGTGCGTCGGTAGCGGCAGGGTCAGCAGGGCGATTGCCAACAGATTGCTGAGTAGTCCGGCCTGACGGGCACGGCGGTAGGTGTCAGACATCCTCGATCCCCCTTTTTTCTGTTCTGACCTAGGCGTAGCAGACGATTGGCAACGTGTCACGGTACTCACAGCAATAACTGTGCAAGTTCCTGCCAGGGCCTGCTTCGTCAGCGTGCGCCTGGCGCATGGGGAACCCCGCTCAGTCGAGCCGGTTGACCTTGGGGAACTTGGCACTGAAGGCGTCCGGCATCGGCACCACCTTCGACTGGCGGTAGTCGAAGAACACGAAGCCGGACTTGGCAATGGCCACCAGTGTGCCGTCGGCCGGGCGGGTGATGCGAAAGGTGATGTCGCCGCCATAGCGGTTGAAGTCCATCACCCCGACCTCGAACAGCAACTGGTCGCGGGCATGGGCTTCGGCGCGGTAGGTGGTGGCCAGGTCGGTGACGATGATGCCGGTGCCGTCCTCGTCGGTCTCGCGAATGCCGAACTCGTAGAGAAAGCGCGCCCTGGCTTCGGAGATCATCGAAATCATCGAGTCGTTGCCCAGGTGGTTGGCGCCATTGATGTCGGTGACCCGCACGGTGAGCTGGGTGCTGTAGCAGTACTGGTCTTCGGGAAACTCCAGGGTCAGGCGGGCCATGGTCGAGCCTTAGTCGAGAAAAGCGGCGATTGTATGCCGCCGCGAGCCTTAGCGGTGCGCACTGTTGAGGTGATAGAAGGTGACCCGACCGCCTTCATTGTCCGGCCCGTAGTTGTCCTGAATGTAGGCGCCGGCCTTGAAGTAAAGGTACTGAGTATTCCAGCGGCTGCTGAGCTGGCGGTAAACCGCGCCCTCGTCACCGTCGCTGCTGGCCACGCTGACACCGAGGCGGCCGCTGGGGGTGACGCGCAGGTCGTAACCGAAGCGTTCGCCGAGCTGTACGTTGTCGGCCAGCAGGATGTTCTGCACCTCGCTATCACCGGGACGGGCGCGTAGCAGCAGCTCCACGCGTCCGACGCCGCGGCGATAGTGGTATTGCACCTTGACCAGTGGATCGTTCTGGCTGCCCGGCACGTCTGTGCTGTGAATCTGACCAATCACCACCTTGTTGCGACTGGGCACCTGATCCACCTTCAGCACGGCGCTGAGGTAGCTGTTGCTGCTGGCGTGCTGCCAGTTGCTCAGGCTGCCATCGCGCTGGGTTTCGCGCAGTTCGCTGCGGGGGTAGCGGGCGTCTTCGGTGGTCGAGCCGGTGACGGGGACCCAGAACGTCACGCTGCCATCGCCGTTGCGGCGAAAATAGCGGCTCTGGTAGCCGTTGTTCAGGCGTTCGGTGGTGATGGTGGTGGGGGCGGGCTCAGTGGGAATCGACAGGTTCCAGGTGGTGAGGTCTAGCACGGTGTTCTCTGCTCGTCGGTTGAGGCCACTGGTTCGGCCTCTCAACAGGCCAGAGGTTCCCCGCTCCAGCCCTTGAGCCAGAGCGGTTGTCACAGGCTCAGGCGGCGGGGCGCTGCTGACGCTGGTAGAGAAACTCCAGTACGGCGGTACGGTAGGCGTGGTACTGCGGGTCGTTGGCCAAGGCCAGGCGGTCGCGCGGGCGCGGCAGCTCGACCGCGAGGATTTCGCCGACGGTGGCCGCCGGGCCGTTGGTCATCATCACGATGCGATCGGACAGCAGCACGGCTTCGTCGACGTCATGGGTGACCATCACCACGGTGCTCTGGGTCTGTCCGACGATACGCAGCAGCTCGTCCTGCAGATGCGCGCGGGTCAGAGCATCGAGGGCGCCGAACGGCTCGTCCATCAGCAGCACCTTGGGCTCCATGGCCAGGGCGCGGGCGATGCCGACGCGCTGCTTCATGCCGCCAGAGATCTCGTTGGGGTGCTTGTGCATGGCATGGCTGAGGCCGACCATGTTCAGCGCCTGCTCGGTGCGGGCCTTGAGTTGGGCCTTGCTTTCGCGCGCGCCGAAGACCTTCTCCACGGCCAGATGGACGTTGCCGAAGCAGGTCATCCAGGGCAGCAGGCTGTGGTTCTGGAACACCACGGCGCGCTCCGGGCCGGGGCCGTCGATCTCGCGGCCATTGCAGATCAACCCGCCCTCGTTGGCCTCGAGCAGGCCGGCGATCAGGTTGAGCACGGTGGATTTGCCGCAGCCGGAATGGCCGATCAGCGCCACGAACTCGCCGCGGGCGATGCTCAGGTTGACGTCTGCCAGGGCCTGGAAGCGGCCTTTCTTGGTGTCGAAGTGCTTGCTGACAGCGGTCAGCTCCACAAATTTGTCCATCGGAGTTCTCCCGTACTGGTGCTGTCAAGAATTCATTTAAAACAACGATTTGGCATCGGTTATTGAACTGTTTTGTAAGCTTGCGTAGCCCGGATGCAATCCGGGGAAACCGAGATCGCACTCCGGATTGCAGCCGGGCTACGGGGCTGGCGAAGCGCGCCTATTCAGCTCGCGTAGTCAAAGCGTCTGGCGATCAACAGCAGCATCTGCTCCAGCGCCAGGCCCACCAGGCCGACGATGATGATGGCGATGAGAATGTGCTCGACGTTGAGGTTGTTCCATTCGTCCCACACCCAGAAGCCCAGGCCGATGCCGCCGGTAAGCATCTCCGCGGCGACGATCACCAGCCAGGCCACGCCGATGGCCAGGCGGATGCCGGTCATCAGGTGCGGCAGCACGGCGGGGAAGAGGATGCGCGTCAGCACCTTGAACTCTGACAGTTTCAGCACGCGGGCCACGTTGAGGTAATCCTGCGGCACGCTGGCCACTCCGGCTGCAGTGTTGAGGATGATCGGCCAGATCGAGCTGATGAAGATCACCCAGATCGACGCCGGACCGGCTGCCTCGAATACCAAGAGGCCGATGGGCAACCAGGCCAGCGGCGAGACCGGGCGC
>JAEYXX010000156.1 GCA_023431055.1 Pseudomonadota bacterium | reverse complement strand
AGGCACTGAACGCCAGTGCGGCACGGCTCGTTACACGCATGATGAAACTCCTTTAGGGTGGTTCCTCTCCTAGGAGTCGCGCAAACTGCTGCTGGTTCCTTGCTGGCGATGGCCGGTTGCCAGGCCGGTCAGTTGCTGAGCTTGCGCGCCCTCTGCTGATGACGCCACCAAAGCAGCGCCGAGAGTATTGCCAGTGCGCTGAACAGCAGAAACTGCCAGACCCAGGGCAGGTCCGGGAACAGGTAGGTCAGTGCACCGACGGCGACGGCCACCAGGCCGACCCACAGCAGGTAGCCTCCGGCGCCGAACACCTCGAGAATCAGCAGCAGGGTGGCCAGGGCCAACCAATCCCAGAACGACAAGTTTTGCAGGTAGATGATCATGGGAAGACGCGGCTACCCATACTCAGACTGTTTGCTGATCGCCCTTCGGTGTACATCGCATAGACTCCATTGCCAGATCAATCAATCTAAGCACAGTCGCCTGGGCTCTGCCGCCGACCCCTTCGCAAGGCGGGCAGATGCCGGGTCATCCGTGGGAGCCAGGGCATGTTTGTGCGTTCGCTGATGGCGTTTTTGCTTACCGCTCTGCTGCTGGCAGGGCAGTGTGCCGTGGCCGATGAGCTGCTGAATGCCCTGCACCGTGCCGCGCAGCAGTTGGAAATACGTGCGTTGCACGGTGCGCTACAGGCGCTGCGGTGTGCCGAGCGTGAAGGCGCGGGTGAAGCCAGGCGGTTGGCGGTGATCGATTACTCGCATTCCTCGCTGGAGCGGCGCCTATGGGTTTTCGATCTGACGCACAGGCATCTGCTGCAGCGTGAGTTCGTGGCCCATGGTCGCCAGTCCGGCGAGCTGTTCGCCGAGCGCTTTTCCAATCTGCCGGGTAGCCATCAGTCCAGCCTGGGTCTGTTTCGCGGTGCTGAAAGCTACAGCGGCCGGCATGGGCATTCGCTGCGCCTCGATGGCCTGGAGCCGGGCTTCAATGACCAGGCGCGTGCCCGGGCGCTGGTGATCCATGGTGCTGATTATGTGGCGCCGGCCTGGGCCGAGAAACACGGGCGCATGGGACGTAGCCTGGGCTGTCCGGCGGTGCGGCAGGAAGTGATCCGGGTGCTGGTGGATCAGCTCGAAGATGGCCAGTACCTGTTCGCCTGGCACCCGCAGATCAAGCAAGAGCGCTATCGCGATTGCACGAGCATTAGCGCTGTTCACTCTGCGGAGTGACGCGCAGGACTTCCTCGATGGTGGTCAGGCCGGCGGCGACCTTCTGCGCGCCGGACAGGCGCAGGCTGCGCATGCCGTCCTTGAAGGCGGCGCGGCGCAGGAGGGTGAGGTCGGTATCGGCGGAGATCAGCGGCTTGATGGCGTCGTTGATCAGCATGATTTCGTACACACCGGCACGGCCGCGGTAGCCGGTTTCGCGGCATTCCAGGCAGCCGACGGCGTGGTGCGCCTGGGTCGGCAGCGGCGAGCTCCAGGGCCGGGTCAGACCGTTCCAGGTTTCCTCGTCCAGTTGCACCGGCGCCTTGCAGTGCGGGCACAGGGTACGCACCAGGCGCTGCGCCATGACGCCGAGGATGGTGGCCTTGAGCAGGTAGTGCGGCACGCCCAGTTCCAGCAGGCGGGTGATGGCACTGGGGGCATCGTTGGTGTGCAGGGTGGAGAGCACCAGGTGACCGGTCAGCGCCGCCTGGATGGCCATTTCCGCGGTTTCCAGGTCGCGGATCTCGCCGACCATGATGATGTCCGGGTCCTGGCGCATCAGGGCGCGTACGCCGCTGGCGAAGTTGAGGTCGATGTTGTGTTGCACCTGCATCTGGTTGAAGGCGCCCTCGATCATTTCGATCGGGTCCTCGATGGTGCAGACGTTCACTTCCGGTGTCGCCAGCTGCTTGAGCGTGGTGTAGAGCGTGGTGGTCTTGCCCGAGCCGGTGGGGCCGGTGACCAGGATGATGCCGTTGGGCTGGCTGGTCATGCTCTGCCAACGGCGCAGGTCGTCCGGGGAGAAGCCGAGCTGGTCCGGGCTTTTCAGCAGCACCTCGGGGTCGAAGATACGCATCACCATCTTTTCGCCGAAGGCGGTCGGCAGGGTGGACAGGCGCAGCTCCACCTCGCCGCCGTCCGGGGTCTTGGTCTTGACCCGGCCGTCCTGCGGTTTGCGCTTCTCGGCGATGTTCATGCGGCCCAGGTTCTTCAGGCGGCTGACCACTGCCATGGTGACCTGCGCGGGGAACTGGTAGACGGTGTGCAGCACGCCGTCGATGCGAAAGCGCACGGTGCCCTGTTCGCGGCGCGGCTCGATATGAATATCGCTGGCGCGTTGCTGGAAGGCGTACTGGAACAGCCAGTCGACGATGTTGACGATGTGCGCATCGTTGGCGTCCGGCTCCTGGTCCTGGGCGCCGAGGCTGAGCAGTTGTTCGAAGTTGCCGACGCCGCTGACCTTCTGGTCGGTGGCGGTGGCGCCGCTGACCGAGCGGGCCAGGCGATAGAACTCGGTGGTGAAGCGCTGAATGTCGCTGGGGTTGGCTACCACGCGCTTGATCGGGCGCTTGAGCACGTGTACCAGGTTGGCTTCCCAGCTATGCACCAGTGGCTGGCTACTGGCGATGGTAACGCTTTCGCTGTCCACTGCCACGGCGAGGATCTTGTGACGCTGGGCGAAGGCGTAGGACATCAGCGGGGTGATGGCCGGCACGTCGATCTTCAGCGGGTCGATGCGCAAGTACGGTTGCCCGGCGAAGTTGGCCAGCCAGACCGTGAGGCTTTCCAGATCGAGCTTCTTGCCCGGCCGAGACAAGTCATCGACCTGCTGCGCGGCGAGGAACTCCAGCGGGTGCTGGGCATTGTTCAGCGAGCTGCGGCGAATCGCCAGGCACTGCTCGGCCACGTCCTGCTCGACTCGGCCTTGGGCCACCAGCTCGCGCAGCAGGTCGCCGAGATCCAGTACACGGTCAGGGGCGGTAGCGGTGAAGGCGGACATGCGGGCTCCTCGGGTCGGCCTGAACAAGGGTAGCAGGTCGTACTTCAACGACCTTTTAGCCGAGCTAGGATGCCCGAAAAGCGGCGTGAGGGCGAAGTACCTGGCGTGACCGAATGCCCGCTTCAGGCCACCTCCGTCTCCAGGCTGTGATCCAGATGCTGCCAATCCACCTGCCAGACGCACACCAGGCCGCGCAGTTTCTGCGCCAATACGCCGGCCCGGTGCAACGAGAGGCCGGGCAGGCGCAGGCTGATGTGCAGGTCATCCTGCAGACGCTCCATGTGCAGAGCCTCGGGAAGCAGCTGCAATTGGGCAAACAGGCCGAGCAGGCGACACATCACGTCGGCTTCGGCATCGGTACGCAACTGATATTCGACGCACGCATCAGGACGATCCTGCCAAGGATCACGGCGGTTAGCGGCGGACGGAAAAGGAGTGGTATCGGGCATGGCGGCAACTCGGGCAGGTTTTGCCTAAGTTTCCGCCTTGTATGGGCAAAAGTTCTGCCTGGTTTTCTGTGTTTATCGGGTGTTTGTGGATAGACTTGCCTGGGTAATCAAATATCCGGGATTTTTTATGTCCGTCACCTTGGATGCCTACGATCAACGCATTCTTGCCCTGCTGCAGGAAGATGCCGGCCTGTCCACCGCCGAGATCGCCGAGCGTATCGGCCTGTCGCAATCACCTTGCTGGCGCCGTATTCAGCGGCTCAAGGAGGAGGGGGTGATTCGCAAGCAGGTGACGTTGCTCGATCGCAAGCGAATCGGCCTGCATACGCAGGTCTTCGCGCAGGTCAAGCTCAACGCCCATGGTCGATCCAACCTGACCGAATTCGCCGAGGCCATGCGCGAGTTTCCCGAGGTACTGGAGTGCCATGTACTGATGGGCGCGGTGGATTTCATGCTGCGCATCGTCACCCGCGATATCGAGGCTTATGAGCGCTTCTTCTTCGAGAAACTGTCGCTGGTGCCGGGGATCCAGGAGGTGAACTCCATCGTCGCGCTGTCGGAGATCAAGTCCACCACCAGCCTGCCGCTCACTTAAGGCTTGATCACCACGGGCGGCGATTGCTCGACGTTGCGCCTGCTGGGTGGCGTGAGCCCCATGGACACATAGATGCTGGTCAGTTGATCGACGCCCATGTCGGCAGGGCGAATCCACTCTTCGGGTACATAGAGCAGGCCGCCACCGACCGGAATCGGCGCGGTGGGGATGAGGATGGCGCAGTAGGGGCGACCCTCCAGTTCGACGCTTTCCGAACTCGGGCGCAGGGCCAGTACGGCTGCGCCGTCACCGCCGAAGAAACACCAGACCGGCGCCATGGTGGTGATATCCGGGTTCTTGCTCTTGTCCAGCAGGCCCACGAAACGGTCGGCCAGGTTGTAGAAGTTGCCGATCAGTGGGGTGCGTCGTAGCGTGCGGTCGAGCAGCCAGGACAGCGGACGGCGCAGGCCCAGTTGTACGGCCAGGCCCAGTGGATAGAGGCTGGCCAGCAGCACCAGGCAACCCAGTAGATAGGCCAGGTAACTGTTGCTGGAAAACGGTTGGCCGAGGGCGGCAGACAACTGGCCGATCAGGGTCGAGGGGCCGACCAGGCGATTGAGCAGGCTGAATATCCAGGCCAGCAATGCCAGGGTCAGAACCAGTGGCAGCAACGACAACAGGCCTGTAAACCAGGTGGTGACGATGGATTTCAGGCTGCGCTTGATCATGTGGCGGTTTCCTTGGCGATATCGAGCGTAACTTTACGTGACCACAGGCGCTTGTGTGCACTGCTGTGGAAATGTGCACGCACTCAAATGGCTACAGTAGTTTTCATCAGATTATTTCGCGCAAAAAAAGCCCGGCACAAAGGCCGGGCAGAGTGGGTACATGGAGTACCAAACAGCGTAGGTTTTAACCCTTACATGCCGAGCATGTTCGGCAAGCCGAGCGACACGGCAGGCACGTAGGTAATGATCACCAGGAAGCTGAGTAGCAGCATCAGCCATGGCATCGCCGCGCGGATCACTGCCGTCAGCGGCATACCTGTCACCGCCGAGGTGACGAACAGGTTCAGCCCCACGGGTGGTGTGATCAGACCGATTTCCATGTTCACCACCATGATGATGCCCAGGTGGATCGGGTCGATGCCCAGTTGCATGGCGATCGGGAACAGGATCGGCGCCAGGATCAGGATGATCGCCGACGGCTCCATGAAGGCACCGGCCACCA
>JAEYXX010000137.1 GCA_023431055.1 Pseudomonadota bacterium | reverse complement strand
GAAGCCGGGCTGGCCAAGCGCAGTTCGCCCTGCTCCAGACTGGAGAAGTCCAGCCCGGCAAAATCGTCCAGCAGCACCGCCTGCAGATCGGCACCAAGGACAGTCTCAACCGCCAGCTCCCAGCCGGCCTCCACGCGCAGCCCTTCGGCCAGGCGCGGACGCTGCAGCAGGTTCTGCTCGCGCAACCACTCGCCGGCGCCCTGCCCCGGATCGAGCGCCGCCTGTTGCAGCGCCTCCAGCGACGCCAGGCGGCCGTTCAGGCGCTGCAGCTCACCTTGCGCCTGCTGCTGGGCCTGGCCAGCCTGCTGCAGTTCCTCGCGCAGTTGCTGCAGGCGCTCGGCCTGCTGCTCTTCGGCATGTTGCAGCGCTTCGTGCTCCAGCTCGCCAGCGGCAAGCTGTTCGTTCAATTCGAGAATGGCGGCGTCTTCCGGGTCGGCCGCCAGTTGCTGCAATTCTTCGTTCAGGCGGCGCTGACGCTCGGCCAGGCGTTCCAGGCTCTGTTCCAGCTGGGCGATGCGCGATTGCTGCACTTCGGCCTGACGACGCGGTTCAGCGCTGCGCTGGTTGAAGCCGTCCCACTGCTCCTGCCAGCCATGCATGGCGGCCTCGGCCTCTTCCAGGCTGGCGGCAGATTCCTCGGCAGCGGCGGCGGTCATCTCCTGCTCAGGCAGAAGCATTTCCAGCTCTTCGCCCAGGGTAGCCAGCAAGGTGCGGTCGTGACCGAGGTGCGATTCGGTTTCCAGGCGCGCCTTTTCCGCCTCGCGCAGATCGTCCTGCAACTGGCGCAGACGCTGCTGGCCATGCTGGATGCTCTGCTCGACGCGGGCGATATCGCCGCCCACCGAGTAGAAACGGCCCTGCACCAGGTTGAAGCGCTCGGAGAGTTCATGGTGACCATCGCGCAGGCGCTCGATGCTGGCATCGGCGCTGCGCTGCTCGGCCACCAGCGCCTCGAAAGCGACTTCCTGATCGCCGATCACCTGCTCGCGGCTGCCCACCTGCTGGTTCAACGTCTGCCAGCGCAGGGCCAGCAGTTGCGCCTTGAGCTGACGCTCCTCAGCCTTGTATTCCTGGTACTTCTCCGCCGCCTGGGCCTGGCGGTGCAGGCGTTCGAGCTGGCGTTCCAGTTCCTCGCGCAGGTCGGTCAGGCGCGCCAGGTTTTCCTGGGTGCGGCGGATGCGGTTCTCGGTCTCACGACGGCGCTCCTTGTACTTGGAGATGCCAGCGGCTTCCTCGATGAAGTTGCGCAACTCCTCGGGCTTGGCCTCGATCAGCTTGCTGATCATGCCCTGCTCGATGATCGAATAGCTGCGCGGCCCCAGGCCGGTGCCGAGAAAGATGTCGGTGATGTCGCGGCGGCGGCATTTGGTGCCGTTGAGGAAGTAAGTGTTCTGCCCGTCACGGGTGACCCGACGGCGGATGGAGATTTCGGCGAAGGCCGCGTATTCGCCCACCAGCGAGTTATCGCTGTTGTCGAAGATGAGTTCGATGGACGCCTGAGTCACCGGTTTGCGCGTGTTGGAGCCGTTGAAAATGACGTCGGTCATCGACTCGCCGCGCAGGTTCTTCGCCGAGCTTTCGCCCATCACCCAGCGCACGGCGTCGATGATGTTGGACTTGCCGCAACCATTGGGCCCGACCACGGCCGCCATGTTGCTGGGAAAGCTCACCGTCGTCGGATCGACGAAGGACTTGAAGCCCGCCAGCTTGATGCTTTTCAGGCGCATCTGGGCTTAACGCTCGGCCAAAGTCGCCAGCACCAACTGGCAATTGTGCTGACCGTAGGCCTGCAGCACTTCGCGGGCGCGGGCGTGATCGCGGGCGATGATCGCCTGCAGCAGGCTGGCAAAGGTATTCATGAACTGGCCCATCTCGCCTTTGCGCCGCTCCAGCGCCAGGTGATAGGTGCGACTGATGGCCGGCAGCAGGTTCTCCAGGGTTTCCTGCAGATAAGGGTTGTCGGCGAACGGGAAGGCGGCGCGCATCACGTCGAAGCTGTTCTCGACGAAGGCACCGATATCGCTGCGCTCGAGGCTGTCCTGCAGCCGATTCTTGATATCGATGAAAGGCGCCAGGTCGGTCTCCACCTGCCAGTGCTCGATGACCGCACGGGCCAGCATGGCGTACAGCTCGATGCTCAGGGCATAGAGGCTGGTGACGTGGTGCGCGGTCAGTTCGCTGACCTGGGCGCCGCGTCGCGGCAGGATCGTGATCAGGTGGCGACGCTCGAGAATCAGCAGCGCCTCGCGTACCGAGCCGCGGCTGACATTGAGTGCCTGGGTAACCTTCTGCTCCTGGATACGCTCGCGCTCCTTGAGCTCACCGCGAATGATCCGCTCTGCCAGGTAATGGGCAATTTGCTCGGCGAGGCTGTCCAGGGCCTTGAACGTCATGACATTCCTTAAGTTGCGTCAATCCAGAGGCAGGCGGTCGAGTCTGAGAGCCCCGCTGCGGCTGGGCAGGAGCACGAAAATTCGGCGGCGAGTGTAACACAGGGCGCATCCGGGCCAAGCGTACGGCATGACACTTGCTGAAGGAATGGCGGAGCGCCCTGCGAGGCGGAAACCATCAAGCAGAATGGCCAGTCTCACGGATCAGGCTGCCAAAAAATAGACTGACTTTCAGGTCAGAAATTTATTGACCCAAAAGTCAGAAAACCCTAGATTGCCTCCATGGCCAATCGCGCCCGGGCCTTGCAGTGCACGCAGATCACCCGGCGAGCCACCGATTCATAACAATAAAATGCCTGGAGGTCGTCCTTGATCCAGTTTTTACTCAACCGGGAGCTGCGCATCGAGCATGCCCTGGACCCCAACGTCACCGTGCTCAACTACCTGCGTGAGCACGTTGGCAAGACCGGAACCAAGGAAGGCTGCGCCTCCGGCGACTGCGGTGCCTGCACCGTGGTGGTAGGCGAGCTCGATGGCGAGCGCGTGCGCTATCGCACCCTCAACTCCTGCCTGACCTTCGTCTCCAGCCTGCACGGCAAGCAGCTGATCACCGTCGAAGACCTCAAGCACCAGGGCAAGCTGCACAGCGTGCAGCAGGCGATGGTCGACTGCCATGGCTCGCAGTGCGGCTTCTGTACCCCCGGCTTCATCATGTCGCTGTTCGCCCTGCAGAAGAATTCCAGCGGCTACGACAAGAGCGCCACGCTGGAAGCCCTGGCCGGCAACCTGTGCCGCTGCACCGGCTACCGCCCGATCATCGACGCCGCCGAGCAGGCCTGCTGCCAGAAGCAGCCGGACCAGTTCGACGCCTTCGAAGCCGACACCGTGGCCCGGCTCAAGGCCATCGCCCCGCGCGAAACCGCCGAACTCAATAGCGGCGACAAGCGCTGCCTGGTGCCGCTGACCGTGGCCGACCTGGCCGACCTCTACACCGCCAACCCCGAGGCCCGCCTGCTCGCCGGCGGCACCGATCTGGCGCTGGAAGTCACCCAGTTCCACCGTGAGCTGCCGGTGATGATCTATGTCGGCCATATCGAGGACATGAAGCGCATCGAAGTGACCGACAGCGCCATCGAAATTGGCGCTGCCGCGGCCCTGTCCGACTGCTACGAGGCGCTGGCCAGCGAGTACCCGGACTTCGGCGAGCTGCTGCACCGCTTCGCCTCGCTGCAGATCCGCAACCAGGGCACCCTGGGCGGCAACATCGGCAACGCCTCGCCCATCGGCGACGCCCCGCCGCTGCTGATCGCCCTCGGCGCGCAGATTGCCCTGCGCCAGGGCAACACGCGGCGCATCCTGCCGCTGCAGGACTACTTCCTCGACTACAAGGTGACCGCGCGCCAGGAAGCCGAATTCATCGAGAAGATCATCGTGCCACGCGCCCAGGCCAACCAGGCGTTCCGTGCCTACAAGGTGTCCAAGCGCCTGGACGACGACATTTCCGCCGTCTGCGCGGCCTTCAACCTGACGATCGTCGACGGCGTGGTCACCGAAGCGCGCATCGCCTTCGGCGGCATGGCCGCCATCCCCAAACGCGCCAGTGCCTGCGAAGCGGCTCTGGTCGGCTCGGCCTGGTATCCGGGCGTGATCGAACACGCCTGCGCGGCGCTGGCTGAAGACTTCACCCCGCTGTCGGATTTCCGCGCCAGCAAGGAATACCGCCTGCTCACTGCTCAGAACCTGCTGCGCAAGTTCTTCCTCGAGCAGCAATCGCCCGAGGTCGAAACCCGGGTCACTGCCTACGCATAAGAGTTGGGGATAGAAAGATGTCCAGTCATATTCAGCACAAATCCCAGGAAGAGCTGGCAGCCCTGTTCCGCGCCGGCATGACCAGCGGCGTCGGCCGCAGCGTCAAGCACGAGAGCGCGGACAAGCACGTGTCCGGCGAGGCGGTCTATGTCGACGACCGCCTGGAGTTCCCCAACCAGTTGCACGTCTATGCGCGCCAGTCGGATCGTGCCCATGCGCGCATCCTGCGCATCGATACCAGCCCCTGCTACGAGTTTCCGGGCGTGGCCATCGCCATCACCAAGGATGATGTACCCGGCCAGCTGGATATCGGCCCGGTGGTCGCCGGCGACCCGCTGCTGGCCGACGGCAAGGTCGAGTACGTGGGACAGGTGGTGCTGGCGGTAGCCGCCGACAGCCTGGAAACCGCGCGCAAGGCGGCCATGGCTGCCATCGTCGAATACGAAGACCTGGAGCCGGTGCTCGACGTGGTCGAGGCCTACCGCAAGAAGCATTTCGTACTCGCCAGCCACACCCATCGCATCGGCGACTCGGCCAGCAAGCTGGCCAGTGCCCCGCGTCGCCTGCAGGGCACCCTGCATATCGGCGGCCAGGAGCACTTCTACCTGGAAACCCAGATTTCCTCGGTGATGCCCACCGAAGACGGCGGCATGCTGGTCTACACCTCGACGCAGAACCCTACCGAGGTGCAGAAGCTGGTCGCCGAAGTGCTTGGCGTGCCGATGAACAAGATCGTCATCGACATGCGCCGCATGGGTGGTGGCTTCGGCGGCAAGGAAACCCAGGCCGCCGGCCCGGCGTGCCTGTGCGCGGTGATCGCCCACCTGACCGGCCGCCCGACCAAGATGCGTCTGCCGCGCATGGAAGACATGAGCATGACCGGCAAGCGCCATCCCTTCTACGTCGAGTACGACGTCGGCTTCGATGACGACGGCCTGCTGCACGGCATCGAGATGGACCTGGCCGGTAACTGCGGCTACTCGCCGGATCTGTCCGGCTCCATCGTCGACCGCGCCATGTTCCACTCGGACAACGCCTACTTCCTCGGCAACGCCACCATCAATGGTCATCGCTGCAAGACCAATACCGCCTCGAACACCGCCTACCGCGGCTTCGGCGGCCCACAGGGCATGGTCGCCATCGAGGAAGTGATGGATGCCATCGCCCGCCACCTGGGCAAGGACCCGCTGGAAGTACGCAAGCTCAACTACTACGGCAAGACCGAGCGCAACGTCACCCACTACCACCAGACCGTGGAGCACAACGTCATCCACGAGATGACCGCCGAGCTGGAGGAAAGCGCCGAGTACGCCAAGCGCCGCCGCGAAATCATCGAGTTCAACCAGAAAAGCCCGGTGCTGAAGAAAGGCCTGGCCATGACCCCGGTGAAATTCGGCATCAGCTTTACTGCCACCTTCCTCAACCAGGCCGGCGCGCTGATCCATATCTACACCGACGGTTCGATCCACCTGAACCACGGCGGCACCGAGATGGGCCAGGGCCTCAACACCAAGGTCGCGCAAGTCGTCGCCGAAGTGTTCCAGGTCGATATCGAGCGCATCCAGATCACCGCCACCAATACCGACAAGGTGCCCAACACCTCGCCCACTGCCGCCTCCAGCGGCACCGACCTCAATGGCATGGCGGCGAAGAACGCGGCCGAGACCATCAAGCAGCGCCTGGTGGAGTTCCTGGTGCGCGAGTACAAGGTCACCCCGGAAGACGTGGAATTCCGCAACGGGCAGGTGCGCGTGCGTGATCACTTCCTGTCGTTCGAAGAGATGATCCAGAAGGCCTACTTCGGCCAGGTCTCGCTGTCCTCGACCGGCTTCTACCGCACCCCGAAGATTTTCTATGACCGGGACCAAGCGCGTGGCCGCCCCTTCTACTACTACGCCTACGGCGTGGCCTGCGTGGAAGTGCTGGTGGACACCCTGACCGGCGAATACCGCATGCTGCGTGGCGATATCCTGCATGACGTCGGCGACTCGCTGAACCCGGCCATCGACATCGGCCAGGTCGAAGGCGCCTTCGTCCAGGGCATGGGCTGGCTGACCACCGAGGAGCTGGTGTGGAACGCCAAGGGCAAACTGATGACCAACGGTCCGGCCAGCTACAAGATCCCGGCCATCGCCGACATGCCCATCGACCTGCGCGTGAAACTGGTGGAGAACCGCAAGAACCCGGAAGACACCGTGTTCCACTCCAAGGCCGTGGGCGAGCCGCCCTTCATGCTCGGCATCGCCGCCTGGTGCGCGCTGAAGGACGCCGTGGCCAGCCTGGCCGACTACAAGGTGCAACCGCAGATCGACGCCCCGGCCACGCCCGAGCGCGTGCTCTGGGGTGTGGAACAGATGCGCAAGCTGAAGCAAGCCAGAGCAAGCGCCGTCGAAATGGAAACGGTCGGAGCGTAGGGTGGGCTTCAGCCCACCAACATCAACGGGGAGTATTGGTGGGCTAAAGCCCACCCTACTTCCCCCCCCAAACCACGGTGCACAACAATGACAAAACACACCGAACCGAATAATCCACCCGCTCGCCCGACGCCGGAGCCGATTCTGGCCCCGTCGCCGAGCAACTGGCGCCTGCCGCGCCCGGGGCAGACCACGCCTTCCTGGAGGCTGAGCAAATGAGCTGGATCATTGCCCTCGCCGAGCTGCTGGAAAAAGGTGAGCCCTGCGTGCTGGTGACCATCATCGAAGAACGCGGCTCGACGCCGCGCAATGCCGGCTCGAAGATGGTGGTCACCGCCGAGCGCATCTTCGAGACCATCGGCGGCGGCCATCTGGAATACAAGGCCATGGAAATGGCCCGCGAGATGCTCGCCGCGCGCAGCCAGGACACCCGCCTGGAGCGTTTCTCCCTTGGCGCCAGCCTCGGTCAGTGCTGCGGCGGCGCCACCGTGCTGCTGTTCGAGCCCATGGGTCAGCCGCAGGCGCAGATCGCCGTGTTCGGCGCCGGTCATGTCGGTCGCGCGTTGGTACCGCTGCTGGCCAGCCTGCCGTGCAAGGTGCGCTGGATCGACTCGAGGGAGAACGAATTTCCCGAGCACATCCCCGCCGGCGTGGAGAAGATCGTTAATGACGAAGTGGTCGATGAGGTGGAGAACATGCCGCCCGGCAGCTACTACATCGTCATGACCCACAACCACCAGCTCGACCTGGAGCTGACCGCGGCCATCCTCAAACGCGGCGACTTCACCTACTACGGCCTGATCGGCTCGAAGACCAAACGCGTCAAGTTCGAACACCGCCTGCGCGAACGCGGCTTCGAGGAAACGTTGATGGCACGCATGCGCTGCCCGATGGGCCTGGCCGAAGTGAAAGGCAAACTGCCGGTGGAAATTGCCGTATCCATCGCCGGCGAAGTGATCGCTACATACAACGCAAGCTTCGGCCAGGACGTGAAGAAAGGCGAATCCAGCGTGGCCAAGCTGCTGCCGGCATCGCGCCGGTCCTGATTATTGGTGCGCTGTGCGCACTACCCCCATTTTTTGGTGCGCCCAGCGCACCCCACTGATTGAGATTCACACGATGAGCAACACCCGCAAAGCCTACCGCGCCGCCGTCCTGCACAGCCTTGCCGACCCCGCCGTGGTCGGTGTCGAGCAGTCCTATGAATATTTCGAGGACGGCATTCTGCTGATCGAAAACGGCAAGGTCGCTCAGGTCGGAGCGGCTGCCGAGCTGTTGCCGAAGCTGGCCGGCATCGAGGTTCAACACTACCGCGACGCGCTTATCACCCCCGGTTTCATCGACACCCATATCCACTACCCGCAGACCGGCATGATCGCCTCCTACGGCGAGCAGCTGCTGGACTGGCTCAACACCTACACCTTCCCCACCGAGCAGCAGTTCGAAGACAAGGCCCATGCCAGTGATGTGGCGGCGATCTTCCTCAAGGAACTGCTGCGCAACGGCACCACCACCGCCCTGGTGTTCGGCACCGTGCATCCGCAATCGGTGGATGCCTTCTTCGAGCAGGCCGAAAAGCTCAACCTGCGCATGATCGCGGGCAAGGTGCTGATGGATCGCAACGCTCCGGATTACCTCACCGACACCGCGGAAAGCGGCTACGCCGAGAGCAAGGCACTGATCGAACGCTGGCACGGCAAGGGCCGCCTGCACTATGCAGTCACCCCGCGCTTCGCCCCGACCAGTACACCGGAGCAACTGGAGCTGGCCGGCAAGCTGCTCCAGGAATATCCCAACCTGTATATGCACACCCACCTGTCCGAGAACCGCAAGGAAATCGAATGGGTCAAGGAATTGTTCCCCGAGCGCAAGGGCTATCTGGACGTCTATGACCACCACAAGCTGATCGGCCCGCGCGCGGTGTTCGCCCATGGCGTGCACCTGTGCGACGACGAGTGCAAGCGCCTGGCCGAAACCGGCTCGGCGGTGGCCTTCTGCCCGACCTCCAACCTGTTCCTCGGCAGCGGCATGTTCGACCTGAACAAGCTGGAAGCCCATGGCGTGCGCGTCGGTCTGGGTACCGACGTCGGTGCCGGCACCAGCTTCAGCCAGCTGCAGTCGCTGAACGAGGCATACAAGGTGATGCAGCTGCAAGGCAAGAAGCTCGACCCGTTCAAATCGCTGTACCTGGCCACCCTGGGCGGTGCCAATGCGCTGTACCTGGACGACAAGCTGGGCAACTTCCTGCCCGGCAAGGACGCCGACTTCCTGGTGCTGGACTACAACGCCACGCCACTGATCAGCTACCGCATGCAGCAGGCCAGGAGCCTGGAAGAACGCCTGTTCGCCCTGACCATGCTCGGCGATGACCGCACCGTGAAAGAGACCTTCGCCGCAGGCGTCTCGGTGCACCAGCGCGACTGAGGCCGACGGCCTAACCGCTTTCGTAGGAGCGGATTTATCCGCGATCAGGCTGTAGGCATGCTTGACAGCTTCGCGGCTGAAGCCGCTCCTACACAAATGCGCCCTGCCTCAGCCATATCATCTTCACAATGAAAAGCCCCGAGGCGCGAGCATCGGGGCTTTCTTGTTACACGCTGAATATCAGCGATTGGCGGCGCTGCGGCCGGGCTTCTTCTTGGTCTGCAGCAGGTGCGAGAACACTGCGTGCAGGTCGTCCGAAGCGCTTTCCTCGTCCAGGTTGAGCTTGCTGTCGATGTGATCCATGTGGTGCATCATCAGGTGCACCGCACGCTCGGCATCGCGCGCCTCGATGGCGTCGATCAACTGGTTGTGTTCGTCGTAAGAGCAATGCGAGCGGCTGCCGCTTTCGTACTGGGCGATGATCAGCGAAGTCTGCGACACCAGGCTGCGCTGGAAGCTGACCAGCGGCGCATTGCGCGCGGCTTCGGCCAGCTTCAGGTGGAACTCGCCAGACAGACGGATGCCGGCACCACGATCACCACGGGAGAAGCTGTCCTGCTCGTCCTTGACCATCTGCCGCAGCTCGGCCAACTGCTCGGCGGTGGCATGCTCGACGGCCAGCTCGGTGATGGCGCGCTCGACCAGGCGGCGCGCATAGAAGATCTGCCGGGCTTCTTCGACACTGGGGCTGGCGACCACCGCTCCGCGGTTCGGCCGCAGCAGCACTACGCCCTCGTGGGCCAGGCGCGACAGGGCGCGGCGAATGATGGTGCGGCTGACGCCGAAGATCTCGCCCAGCGCCTCTTCGCTCAGCTTGGTGCCGGGCGCCAGGCGCTGCTCGAGAATGGCGTCGAAAATGTGGGCATATACGACATCGTCCTGAGTCCCGCTGCGGTTGCTTTTGCCCGCACGCGGCTGCTTCTTCAGTGGCTGCAATTGATCGTTCATTCTGGCTCGCGTCAATGAGAGTCGGCGACACTGCGACTCTACTGTGTTCTACCCGGTAGCTGACAAGCTCCGAGCGAAAAAACATCAGAAAAAAATTGGGGCAATTGTACACAAAGCAATGAGCCACTACACCCTGCGTCGTATGACGTCATAGCTGGCGATGGCAGTACATTGCCTGAGATTTAGCGCAGCGAAACAAATCCTTTCCTTATGTATGGCTAGCGTCTCATTTCATTAGCAGCTAAGGAGCACCTATAGCTGGCTGATCGCTGCTCGGGCAGCCAAAGGCGTTCAAGCAACCCCCTTTCCTATCTCTTTGTTTTAAAAGTCTTTTAGCCTCAAGACAGAATGGATTGTCGCCCAATTCGGTCGCACTCAAGCCCGGTCAGTCAACTGGTGCGATCAATGCAACATTAAAAACATTAATTGCATTTTTTGTATACAACATCATAATCGCGCCTGAGTGACTTCTTGACCGCTCGGTCAACAACTTAGCCAGGAAGCACCACCGAAAACACCGCCTGCCTCAGAGAGCATTGTTCTTACACAAGGCTCTGGGCGGTACACAACAAGAGAGATGAGGAGTACCCGCTGTGGAAAGCGTCAAACAAGAACAACACGCGAATCAACTGGCAAGAGGTGGCCTGCTCGACCGCTTCTTCAAACTGACCGAGCACCGCACCACCATCAAGACCGAGCTGCTGGCCGGCCTGACGACCTTCGTCACCATGGCCTATATCATCTTCGTCAATCCCAACATCATGGCCACTGCCGGCATCAATCATGGCGCCGCCTTCGTCGCCACCTGCATCGGGGCGGCCCTGGGCTGCTTCCTGATGGGCCTGTACGCCAACTGGCCAGTTGGCCTGGCGCCGGGCATGGGCCTGAACGCGTTCTTCACCTACACCGTCGTCGGTGAAATGGGCTACAGCTGGCAGATCGCACTGGGCGCGGTGTTCATCTCCGGCGTGCTGTTCATGATCATGAGCCTGTCGAAGATCCGCGAATGGCTGCTCAACAGCATCCCGATGAGCCTGCGCTTCGCCATGGGTGCCGGGGTCGGCCTGTTCCTCGGCCTGATCGGTCTGAAGACCGCCGGGATCGTCGTCGACAGCCCGGCCACCCTGTTGACCATGGGCTCGTTCAGTAACCCGTCGGCGCTACTCGCCGCCGTATGCTTCCTGATGATCGCCGTGCTCAGCCACCGCAACGTGTTTGGCGCCATCCTCTTTAGCATGCTCGGCGTGACTGCCATCGGCTGGGCACTCGGCCTGGTGGAATACGGTGGCCTGGTGTCGATGCCGCCGAGCCTGGCCCCGACCTTCCTGGCCATGGATATCGCCGGCGCGTTCAACGTGGCGATGATCAGCGTGATCCTGGCGTTTCTCTTCGTGAACATGTTCGACACCGCCGGCACCCTGATGGGCGTGGCCCACCGCGCCAACCTGGTGGACGAGGACGGCAAGATCCACAACCTGTCCAAGGCGCTGAAGGCCGACTCCACCTCCAGCGTGGTTGGCGCCATGGTGGGCTGTCCGCCGGTGACCAGCTACGTCGAGAGCGCTTCGGGCGTGGCCGCCGGTGGCCGCACCGGGTTGACCGCCGTCACCGTCGGCATCCTGTTCCTCGCCGCGATGTTCTTCGCCCCGCTGGCCGGCATGATCCCCGCCTACGCCACCGCCGGTGCGCTGATCTACGTGGCGATGCTGATGATGAGCGGCATGGCGCATATCGACTGGAAGGACCACACCGATACCATTCCGGCCATCGTCACCGTGGTGATGATGCCGCTGACCTTCTCCATCGCCAACGGCATCGCCCTGGGCTTTCTCACCTACGCCACGCTGAAGCTGCTAACCGGCCAGCGCGACAAGGTATCGCTGAGTCTGTATGTGCTGTGCGTGATCTTCATCGCCAAGTTCGCCTTCCTCTGAGGGCAAACACCCCATGCTGATCGAAGCTCCGGCCTTGTGCCGGGGCTTTTCGTTTGGTCCGGCAACGACAGGCAGACACCCTCGACCATGCCTATCGCCGGCCCCGGATTTCATCCGGGCTACGTGTCGCTCTACACGCGGACGAAAAAAAGCCCGCAGTGTGAGCGGGAATAGGGACTCAAACGAGTCTGAGGATGACAAGCATTCGTCTGGCGGCTGCCCCGCCAGTCATCAGCTACCGCGATAGGTGGAGTAGCTGTAGGGGGAAATCAGTAGCGGCACGTGGTAGTGCTCCTGGCCGGCATCGATGCCGAAGCGCAGCACCACCACATCGAGGAAGGCCGGCTCGGGCAGTTTCACGCCACGGGCACGGTAGTAGTCGCCGGCATGGAAGTGCAGCTGATACACGCCCGTGCGGTAGTCATCACCCTGCAGCACTGGCGCATCGCAACGGCCGTCGTGGTTGGTGGTCACGCTGTTGATCAGCTCCAGCTGCGCGCCTTCGACGCGATACAGCTCGACCTTGATGTCACTCCCTGGGCAGCCGTGTGCGGCGTCCAGTACATGCGTAGTCAAACGTCCCATGGGTCTCGGATGCTCGTGGCGACCTGCGCCCAACGAACACCACACCTCCTCTACTCTGTTGAAATCGGCCCGTCGCAATGCTCCGACGCAGTGGCAGGATAGCACGCAGAGGAAATATAAAACACTTTACGCATGAATTGTACACAATAAATTCATTCGAATGCCGTCAACGCACCAAAGCGGTTCACTGCCTATTTGATCGCGAGCCAGCAGCTACGCAGCGATCAGCACTCGTTGCTGACCATTCAGGCAATTTTCTCTGCACGCCGTGCAACGAAGAAAATGATGAAAAGTCGATTTACAAACGGCAAACAACTTTGTATACAATTAACCATCCCGGTCGCTCAGCCATCCATTGCCAGGCGCGCAGTGACCGCCACGATCCAGATAGGAAGACTGCAGTGAATGCTGATTACCCACGCGATTTGATCGGCTACGGGGCCAACCCGCCCCATCCACACTGGCCGGGCGATGCCCGCATTGCCCTGTCCTTCGTGCTCAACTACGAAGAAGGCGGCGAACGCAACATCCTCCATGGCGACAAGGAATCCGAGGCCTTCCTCTCCGAAATGGTCGCCGCCCAGCCACTGCAGGGCCAGCGCAACCTGTGCATGGAGTCGCTCTACGAATACGGCAGCCGCGCCGGTGTCTGGCGCCTGCTCGAGCTGTTCAAGAAGCACGACATCCCCCTGACCATCTTCGCCGTGGCCATGGCCGCCCAGCGTCACCCCGAGGTGATTCGCCAGATGGTCGCCGCCGGCCACGAGATCTGCAGCCACGGCTACCGCTGGATCGACTACCAGAACGTCGACGAGACCACCGAGCGCGAGCACATGCTCGAGGCCATCCGCATCCTCACCGAGCTGACCGGCGAGCGCCCGCTGGGCTGGTATACCGGCCGCCTGGGGCCGAACACCCGGCGCATCGTGCGCGAGGAAGGCGGCTTCCTCTACGACTCCGACACCTACGACGACGACCTGCCCTACTGGGACCCGGCCAGCACCGCGGAGAAGCCGCACCTGGTGATCCCCTACACCCTGGACACCAACGACATGCGCTTCACCCAGGTGCAGGGCTTCAACAAGGGCGACGATTTCTTCGAATACCTCAAGGATGCCTTCGACGTGCTCTACGCCGAAGGCCAGGCAGGCGCGCCGAAGATGCTGTCGATCGGTATGCACTGCCGCCTGCTCGGCCGCCCGGCGCGCCTGGCCTCGCTGGCGCGCTTCATCGACTACGTGAAAAGCCATGACAAGGTCTGGTGCGCCCGCCGCGTCGACATCGCCAGGCACTGGCACGCCACCCACCCCTTCCGCGCGACCGAATGAGAGAGCCGTCCATGAGCCGTTTCCAGACCCTGACCCCGTCCAAGCTGAGCCGCGAGGAGTTCGTCGCAGCCTTCGCCGACATCTACGAGCACTCGCCCTGGGTCGCCGAGAAGGCTTATGACCTTGGACTGGACGAAAGCGTGGACGACATCGACAGCCTGCAACAGCGCATGGCCGATATCCTCCTATCCGCCAGTCATGAGGCGCAGCTGGCGCTGATCAACGCGCACCCGGATCTGGCCGGCAAGGCTGCAGTGCGTGGCGAGCTGACCGCCTCCAGCACCGCCGAACAGTCCGGCGCCGGCATCCACGAATGCACCGCCGAGGAGTTCGCCCGTTTCACCGAACTCAACGACGCCTACAAGGCCAAGTTCGGCTTCCCCTTCATCAAGGCCGTCAAGGGCAGCAACCGCCACCAGATTCTGGCCGCCTTCGAGGAGCGCATTCACAACACACCGGAGCAGGAATTCGCCACCGCCCTGGCCGAGATCAACAAGATCGCCCTCTTCCGTCTGCAGCAGCTGTAACGGCTGGCGCAGCCCAACAAACCGAATCGAACAAGTAGAACAGCCATGCGTAGCCTGACCATCGAGCCCCTGAGCAAAGAAGCCTTCGCCCCCTTCGGTGACGTGATCGAAACCGACGGCAGCGACTTCTTCATGATCAACAACGGCTCCACCCGCCGCTATCACAAGCTGGCCACCGTGGAGACCGCGCAGCCGGAGGACAAGGCCATCATCAGCATCTTCAGCGCCGAAGCGCTGGAGATGCCGCTGACCATCCGCATGCTGGAACGCCATCCGCTGGGCAGCCAGGCCTTTATCCCGCTGCTCGGCAACCCTTTTCTGATCGTGGTCGCGCCACTTGGCGATGTACCTGTATCAGGGTCCGTCCGTGCCTTCCTCAGCAATGGCAGGCAGGGCGTCAATTACCATCGCGGCGTCTGGCACCACCCGGTGCTGACGATCGAAAAGCGGGATGACTTCCTGGTGGTTGATCGCAGTGGTTCCGGCAACAACTGCGATGAGCATTTCTTCAATGAGGACGAGCTACTCCTCCTCAACCCCCACCAATAAGAGAAGCCCGGGGCTGGCGTGCCTATCCCGGGAAAGAGGTACAGATCGTGGAAGCACATTTCACCGAATGGCTAAACCTTGGCATCCGCTGGATCCATATGATCACCGGTATCGCCTGGATCGGCGCATCCTTCTATTTCGTCTGGCTGGAGAACAACCTCAACCGTAGCAATCCCCGTGAGGGCCTGTCGGGCGACCTCTGGGCGATTCACGGCGGCGGTATCTACCACCTGGAAAAGTACAAGCTGGCTCCGCCGAAAATGCCGGAGAACCTGCACTGGTTCAAATGGGAGGCCTACGCCACCTGGCTGTCGGGCGTCGCCCTGCTACTGGTGGTGTACTACCTCAACCCGAGCCTGTACCTGGTCAAGCCAGGTGTCGACCTGGCACCAGCAGCAGCCATCGCCATCGGCCTCGGCTCCATGGCGCTCAGCTATGTGATCTACCACTTCCTCTGCGATTCGCCGCTGGGCAAACGCCCCGCCCTGCTCGGCGCCGTGCTGTTCGTGCTGATCATCGCTGCCGCCTATGGTTTCAGCCAGATCTTCAGCGGCCGCGCTGCGTACATTCATGTCGGCGCCATCATCGGCACCATCATGGTCGGCAACGTGTTCTTCACCATCATGCCGGCCCAGCGCGCGCTGGTTAAGGCCATCGAAAACAACACCACGCCCGATCCGCTGCTGCCGGCCAAGGGCCTGCTGCGCTCGCGCCACAACAACTACTTCACCCTGCCGGTGCTGTTCATCATGATCAGCAACCACTTCCCGAGCACCTACGGCAGCCAGTACAACTGGGCAATCCTGGCCGGTATCGCGATTCTGGCGGTGCTGGTACGCCACTACTTCAACACCCGCCACGACAGCAGCAAGTACGTCTGGACCCTGCCGGCCGCAGCCCTGGGCATGATCTGCCTGGCTTACGTCACCGGCCCGCAGACGAAATCGGTCAGCGCACCGGAAACGGCTCAAGCCCCGGCGATCAAGTACGCTCCCGTTCCTGCTACCGGCCGCCCTGGAACCCCCTCCACAACCAGCGAGCCTGCTGCAGAGGAAACCCAGGCAAAAGCCGATGCCAGCGAGGATTCAACCACTGCCGCTGACAGCGCGGCACCTGCTGCCAGCACCGATTTTGCCCAAGTCGAAAGCGTGATCCACGAGCGTTGCACCGTGTGCCACTCATCGAGTCCCTCCAGCCCGATGTTCAGCACCGCACCGGCCGGTTTCATGCTCGACACCCCGGAGCAGATGAAGGCGCAGGCAGCGAAGATCCACGCGCAAACCGTGGCCACGCAGATCATGCCGCTGGGCAACATCACCCAGATGACCCAGGACGAACGCGACCTGATCGGTAGCTGGATCGCCGAGGGCGCGCAGATCAACTGATTGCCACACATGTCGTGCCCGTGACTGGGCGCGGCATTTTTTTGGTTATGTCCCTGTTAGCTTTGGCTAGGTGCTCCAAGGCAGGCTCAGGGGCCTTGTGGGGGCACTCCGCTCCACGCTGACCGCCGTTGGTGGGCTAAAGCCCACCCTACGACCTTTGCTGCCCTTCCCGGCTACCTCCTACCGAGGCGCCGCTTGCAACACCTCCCCATGAACCGCCGGCAGCGAAAGCTGACCGGCGGTTAATTTTTTGTGCACAATCCAAAAAAAAAATTGTTTTTAACAATGTCCACAAATTGTTATAGTCAAAATATTCTGACCGACCAGACAGCTTTTCAGGTCGATCAGTTCAGAGGTGCCGTGAAGCCTCGTGCAAGCCCATGACCATATAAAAACAACTGGCAGGCTATGACATGACCACAGACCGCAACACCCAAGCCCCAGCTGCGCCTTCCGGCAACAGCGACCTCATCTATCAGCTGGACGACACGCCAGCTTTCGCCCCTGCCATCTTCGCGGCGCTGCAGCATGTGCTGGCCAGCTTCGTCGGCATCATCACCCCTACCCTGATCGTCGGTAGTGCGCTGGGCCTCGGCGCCCATGTGCCTTATCTGGTGAGCATGGCGCTGTTCGTTTCCGGCCTCGGCACCTTCGTTCAGGCCAAGCGCATCGGCCCGATCGGCTCCGGCCTGCTGTGCCTGCAGGGCACCAGCTTCGGCTTTCTCAGCGTGATCCTCAGCGCCGGCTTCATCGTCAAGGAGCGCGGCGCCAGCGAGGAGGAGATACTCGCCACACTGTTCGGCATCTGCTTCTGCGCCGCCTTCGTCGAGATCGCCTTCAGCCAGTTCATCAACAAGCTGCGCAAGGTCATCACCCCGGTGGTAACCGGCACCATCATCTGCCTGATGGGCCTGTCGCTGATCAAGGTAGGCATGACCGATCTGGCCGGCGGCTACGGCGCTGCGGATCTCGGCGCCCTGCACCACCTGGCCCTCGGCGGTCTGGTACTGGGCACCATCGTCCTGCTCAACCGCGCCTCCTCGCAGGTGTTGCGCCTGTCGGCGGTGATCATCGGTCTGGCCCTGGGCTTCGCGGTGGCCTGGTTCACCGGCCGGGTGGATTTCGCCAACATGGCCGAAGTGCCGCTGATCAGCGTGCCGCAGCCGTTCAAGTACGGTTTCGGCTTCGACTGGATCGCCTTCGTGCCCATCGCCGTGATCTTCCTGATCACCCCGCTGGAAACCGCCGGCGACCTGACCGCCAACTCGATCATCTCCAAACAGCCGGTCAAGGGGCCGCTGTACATGCGCCGGATCAAGTCCGGGGTGCTGGCCGACGGCTGCAACTCGGCGGTCGCCGCCATGTTCAACAGCCTGCCGATGACCACCTTCAGCCAGAACAACGGGGTGATCCAGCTCACCGGCGTGGCGAGCCGCCACGTGGCCTTCTACATCGCCGGCATCCTGGTGCTGCTCGGCCTGTTCCCGGCAGTCGGCGCGGTGCTGCAACTGATGCCCAAGCCGGTACTGGGCGGCGCCACCCTGATCATGTTCGGCACCGTCGCCGTGGCCGGCATCAAGATCCTCAGCGAAGCCGGCCTGCACCGTCGCAACGTGCTGATCGTGGCCATCTCGCTGGGCATGGGCCTGGGCGTGGCCGGCGTGCCGGACGTGCTGTCGCACATGCCCGACGTGCTGAAGAACATCTTCGGCTCGCCCATCACCATCGGCGCCTTCAGCGCCATCCTGCTGAACATCTTCCTGCCCGATGAAGCTCATGAGGTAGAGGAAGACGACTACGATCCCGAAGCGCACCTGCACACCGTACTGCAGAACCGCCAGGACGATGAAGCCGTCGACGACAGCAGCCACAAGCCGCTCAGTCGCGACCTAGACCCAGCCGCCCGACCAAGCTGATCCCTACCCTAGAGCCACTCCCGGCGGCACGCCGCCGGGAGACGCACGCTTGCACCCCAACAATAAGGAAAACCCATGAAACTCAAGCATCTGCCTCACTGCTTCGCGCTCTCTGCCGGCCTGCTCGTCGGCCAGCAGGCCCTCGCCGGCGACCTGCTGTACTGGCAGGACAACAGCCTGTCCTACCTGTATGGCGAGAATTTCCAGCGCATGAACTTCAACGGCGAGGAGCAGCGCACCCAGACCACCTTCACCTTCGAGCACGCCAGCGGCTGGGTCTGGGGCGACGTATTCTATTTCCTCGACTACATCCGCGCCGACAACGTGCAGTCGCGCGGCAGCTTCGACAACGGCACCTTCCGCCAACATGACAAGAACTCCTTCTATTACATGGAGTTTTCCCCGCGCATCAGCCTGAGCTGGCTGACCGGGCAGAAGCTGGCCGCCGGCCCGATCAAGGACGTCTACGCCGCCTTCACCTACGAGAAAGGCGAAGGCGGCCCCGGCCCGGAGAACTACCTGTACGGCGTCGGCCTGGACTGGGAGATTCCCGGCTTCAACTACTTCAAGACCAACCTGTACCGGGTCAAGATCAACAACCACACCTTCTTCAAGGATGCCGACAGCAACGGCTACGCCACCCAGCTCACCGTCAGCGCCGCGTACCCCTTCAGCCTGGGCGACCAGGATTTCGTCGTCGACGGCTTCGTCGACTGGCGCTCGCCGTCGCGCGATGCCGGCACCCAGACCTCGGTGGGCTCCTCGATCCAGGTCAAGTGGGACGCCGGCAAGGCCCTGTTCGGCAAGGAGCGCCAACTCTACGTCGGCACCGAGATCAACATGTGGCGCGCCAAGTACGGCGTGAAACCGGTGGATGGTTCGGGCGATCGCTTCGACCAGACGGCCGTGCAGGCCCTGGTCAAGTACCACTTCTGACCACTGCCGCAACGTACTTGGCCGACGTCGGGTAGGGACGGCGGCCGGGTAAAAAGGGGGATGGGCGTTCGCGCCCTTCCCCTTTTTCTTTGCGCCGCCTTTATCAAGCCGGCTTGAATCACCGCACCAACCCAGCGCTCCGCAATCAGGCCTGGCACCGCATCGGTGCAGAATCGGGCCGCCTATTCGGCTTTTTCATCAACGCCTTGCAGGCACACAACTGACCGCAAGGTCAATTTTTTGATCACAATATTTCTATTTTTTGTGTGCAATTTATCCGAAAGCCATATTCAGCAACGTATTTTATGTGTACAAGACAAACAGTTTCCTACCGAAACACTGTTGAGATGGCTGTATACATCGATTCAGTCATGACGCGAATACAAAATCGGAACGAAACCTGCAGACAAACCTCCTCATACGCCACCACGGCGCAAGAACAAAACTGGGAGCTGTCCATGTCCAACGCCGAAGATTTCCGCATCAAGCACATCGATACCTCGCTGCACAACGAGGATCTCGCCCCCCTGGCTCCCGAGAAACGTACCTGGGGCTGGTTCGAGATCTTCAACGTCTGGTCGAACGACATTCAGAGCCTGTTCGGCTATACCCTGGCGGCGACGCTGTTCATCTCCTACGGGCTCAATGGCTGGGCGGTACTGGCCGGCATCGTCCTCGCCGGCTTCATCGTCATGGGCCTGGTACAGCTGACCGGCAAACCCAGCGTCAAGTACGGCATTCCCTTCCCGGTGTTCGCCCGCGCCAGCATGGGCGTGCGCGGCGCCAACTTCCCCGCCCTGGTGCGCGGTATCGTCGCCATCTTCTGGTACGGCGTGCAGACCTACTTCGCCTCCACCGCGGTGGCGCTGCTGCTCAACTCGCTGCTTGAGCCACAGGCTCCGGCCGTGTACATGGGCCTGACTGCCATCGGCTGGCTGTCCTACGTGATCGTCTGCCTGTTCCAGGTGGCGCTGTTCGTCTGCGGCATGAGCTGGATCACCCGCTTCCTCAACTGGGCCGGGCCGCTGGTCTACGTGGTGATGATCGCGCTGATGGGCCTGATCTGGTACAAGGCCGGCCCCAGCCTGCTCAGCGAGCTGGGCAACATCTTCAGTGGCAGCGGTGAATACAAGGCCGGCCCGGTGGCTGCCTTCTTGGCGGTGGTCGGCACCATGGTCGCCTACTTCGCCGCGGTGGTGATCAACTACGGCGACTTCGCCCGCTTCGTCAAAAGCGAGAAGCAGATGACCATCGGCAACTTCCTCGGCCTGCCGGTGAGCCTGGCGTTCTTCTCGCTGATCGCCCTGGTGATCACCGCAGGTACCGTGGTGGTGTTCGGCGAGACGCTGACCAACCCCACCGACATCGTCGCGCGCGTCGATAACCTGACCCTGACCATCATCGCCGCGCTGACCTTCTTCGCCGCGACCGTGGGCATCAATCTGGTGGCCAACTTCATCCCGCCGGCCTATGACCTGGCCAACCTGGCCCCGGCGCATATCAGCGCGCGCACCGGTGGCTTCATCACCGCCGGCATCGCCTTCTTCATCGGCGCGCTGTGGGTCGCCTTCATCAGCAACGTCGGCATCGCCGCCTTCGTCGACACGCTCGGCGCCGTGCTGGCGCCGCTGTACGGCATCATCGTCGTCGACTATTACCTGGTGCGCCGGCGCAAGCTCGACCTGCAGCAGCTGTTCAGCGCTGAAGTCGGCTCGGCCTACTACTTCGACGGCGGCTGGAACCGCAAGGCACTGATCGCCTTTGCCATCGCCTCGGTGTTCTCCGTCGCGTCGGTCTGGGCGCCCGTTCTGACCCAGCTGTCGGGCTATTCCTGGCTGCTTGGCGCCCTGCTCGGCGCAGTACTGCATTACGGTCTGATGCATGGTCAGGCGCAGGCACTCAAGCGCGCCGACGCCACCGTCTAAGCCCTCATTGAATGGACGAAGCCGGCGCCTGTGCGCCGGCTTTGGCTTTCTGGCGCTCGAAATAGTCCACTTTCCATTGCTCCAGGCCGAGGTAGTCACTATCGAGATTGGCCTCTACGCGATGACTCGCCTTGAGCCCCGCCACCTGTGCCGAGCGCTCGACGAGAAAGCGATCGAAACGGGAGATCAGTTGCGGATGACGCAGACTCGATAGGTGGAAGCTGCCGCGGGTGTGCGGCAGCTTGGGGTCGAACACCAGCGCACCGGGCCGTGCGCGGATGTTGTCCAGATAATGCGTGGCCACCACCACGTTGAAGTAGGCGCCATCGGTGTCCTGCTTCAACGCCTGACGGATCATCTGGCGCAGATCGTCGCTGTAGCTCAGCTGGATCTGCCCGCTGTCGATGGCTTGCTCGTAACCGCGCGGCGTCCAGCCCTGGACCATGGCCAGACGACCGAGCCTCTCCACTGCCTGCCCCTTTCGCTGCGGTGCCACCAGCACGCCGTCAACGTAATCGACCACGGCCTGACTGTAGTGCAGCGTCATGCCGGCCTTCTGCGCGCCGGCCCAATGCGGGCTGTCGGGGTACTTGAGATCGATCTCGCCACGCTGCAGGGCCGGCAGCAACTGATCCACGGGTAGCGCCTTGTAACTCAGGCCGACACCGCTGTCGGCGGCGAAGGCATCCAGCACTTCTCGGGCAAAACCACGGTACTGGCCCTCGCCATCGAGGCTGTAATGCGGCGCGAACGGCAACTCCTCGACGCCAACCACGTAGGTCTGCGCCAGGGCAGCAGGCGTCAGCAAAAGGGTGGAAAACAGGCACAGACGAACGGGCTTCATTGAAAGCCTCCTTATTGTTGTTATGGGAATCCGATCAGACGGGCTCAGCCACCGGTCATGCTCATGAAGCGCACCACCTGGACCTGCTCGTCGGTGGCGAAGTGGTGCCGCTCGGGCTTCAGGCGCAGTGCGTCGACCAGAGCCTGACGAAGGCGTTCACCGTCACCGGGATGGGCGCGTAGCAGACGCTTGAGATCCAGTGCGTTGTCGTGGCCGAGACAGAGCACCAGCTTGCCCTCGGCAGTGACCCGTACGCGGTTGCAGTCGCCGCAGAAGTTGTGACTGTGCGGCGAGATAAAGCCGACTCGCGTATCGCTGCCGACCACCTGCCAGTAGCGCGAGGGGCCGCCGGTTACCGCGCTGCTACGCTGCAATGAGTGTCGCTGCTCGATACGCTGGCGCACCTCGTCACTGGAGCAGAAGGTCTGCTCGCGGCTGTGGCTGACGACGCTGCCCAGCGGCATTTCCTCGATAAAGCTGATATCCAGGCCACGGTCGATGGCGAACCCGACCAGATCGAGCACCTCGTCGTCGTTGCGCCCGCTCTGCACCACGCTGTTGAGCTTGATCCTGTCGAAGCCGGCAGCACGCGCCGCCTCGATACCCGCCAGCACCTGATCGAGCCTGTCGCGGCGGGTAAAGGCGGCGAAGCGCTCGCGCTGCAGCGAATCCAGGCTGATGTTCAGCCGGCGTACACCGGCCGCACGCAAGGGCGCCGCCAGCTCGGCCAGCTGCGAACCATTGGTGGTAATGGCCAGATCATCCAGCTCGTCACGCTCACCCAGGCGCTGCAGCAGGCTCAGCAGATTCTTGCGTACCAGCGGCTCGCCACCGGTGATGCGAATACGCCGTACGCCAAGGCCGATGAAGGCGTCGGCTACGGCGTAGAGTTCTTCCAGGCTGAGAATCTGCGCGCGCGGTGCGAACTGCATGTCTTCGCTCATGCAGTAGGTGCAGCGAAAATCGCAGCGGTCGGTCACCGACAAACGCAGGTAGGTGATGCGCCGACCGAAGGGATCGACGAGCTGACTGGTATTCACGTTGGTCTCCTGCAGCGTCGCGCGCCGAGACTTTTGCTCATGGATGTAACTGTTTGGGATAAGAACAGAAAAGCCATTTCCTGTACATAGAAATTTGACCCGCAAGTCAGTTAAGCGCTGCACAGCCCGTGGCCGCTGCCTTGAGCCTCGCGCAAAGCCGGTGCTACCATGCCCGACCGCCGCTCGGCGGCAGAGGAATACACAGGGCCTTATGACCAGCATTCGCGAGCGCAACAAAGAGCTCATCCTGCGCGCAGCCAGCGAGGAGTTCGCCGACAAGGGCTTCGCCGCCACCAAGACCAGTGACATCGCGGCCAAGGCAGGCCTGCCCAAGCCCAACGTCTACTACTACTTCAAGTCCAAGGAAAACCTCTACCGTGAGGTCCTGGAAAGCATCATCGAGCCGTTGCTGGCTGCCTCTGCCCCCTTCAACCAGCCAGGCCACCCGAGCGAAGTCCTGGCCGCCTACATCCGCTCGAAGATCCGCATCTCCCGCGAACTGCCGCATGCTTCCAAAGTGTTCGCCAGCGAGATCATGCACGGTGCGCCACATCTGTCACCGGAACAGACCGAACAGCTCAACGCCCAGGCCAAGCACAACATCGCCTGCATCCAGCGCTGGATCGACCAGGGCCAGATGGCCAAGGTCGACCCTCATCACCTGCTGTTCAGCATCTGGGCCGCGACTCAGACCTACGCCGACTTCGACTGGCAGATCTCCACCGTCACCGGCAAGGCCAACCTGGACGACGCCGATTACGAAGCCGCGGCGCAGACCATCATTCGCCTGGTGCTCAAAGGCTGCGAAGTCGCCCCGATGCCATCGACGGCGTCCGAGCTGGTGACCAGCGCCTAACTCGAATCCGCGGCCTATGCCGAACCCGCAGGGGGCGCCGCGTCCATCGGGTTTACGAAACGGACGCTCGGGAATCCTTGGTGCGCACCGCGCGCCCTGCAGACTGGTGGATGTAAAAAGGCGACATCCACCCTACGCAACCCCGCAAACCGTGGGAGGCGCTTTAGCGGCGACGCTTCGATGTCCCAGTCGCGACTGAAGCCCGTCCCACAGTCGTAGCCCGGATGCAATCCGGGGCATCGCGCAACCGCGATCAAGGCGGTGCGCAAAAGCCTCCCTACGCCCCCGCATCCGCCTTCAGACCAAGAGATTCCAACGCGCTGACCGCACACTGCTCGTCGATATCCGAGGTGTCACCGGTGATGCCCACGGCGCCGATAACCTGCCCCAGTGCGTCACGAATCAAAACCCCACCCGGGGCCGGCACCAGGCTGCCTTGAGCCAGATTGTTCACCGCACCGATAAAGGCCGGGCGCTGCTGCGCATCGGCGGCGATCAGGCGCGAGCCCTTGCCGAGCGCCAACGCCCCCCAGGCCTTGCCAATAGCGATCTGCGGACGCAGCAGGCTGGCACCATCCTCGCGCTGCAGGCTGATCAGATGCCCGCCAGCATCCAGCACCGCCACCGTCAGCGGCGCAGCGCGAAGCTCACGCCCGACGGCGAGCGCGTTGTGGGTGATGCTCACGGCTGTGGACAGGTTAAGCGCATTCATAAGGATTTCTCCGAAAAACGAACAGGAAGTCACCGCACGCCCCAATGACGGCGCGCGACATGAGAAAGCGCCTTATGCAATAGCCGAACAGAATGATTGTTTCAACAACAAAGAACAAAATAAATTGAAAATGTACACACTAAATTTATCTGATACAAACAAGACAAGTATCGAATAACATCTTCATCCTCCTCGTACTTCCCAGTACCCTGGCGCGTTGTAGATGTCCTTCAAGTAGTCGATGAAAAAGCGCACCTTGGCCGGCAGGTAACGTTGCTGTGGGTATACCGCCTGGATGTCATAGGCCGGGATTTCGTAATCATCGAGCACCGTGACCAGCTCGCCGGCCTTCAACTCCGCCTGGATTTCCCAGGTCGAGCGCCAGCCGATTCCCAGCCCCTGCTTGACCCAGTCGTAGAGCAGTTCGCCGTCGTTGCAATCGAGATTACCGGCCACCTTCACCGCCACCTGGCGCCCGTCGCGCAGGAAGGTCCAACCGCGCTGCTGACCGCCCTGCAGGTTGAACGCCAGGCAGTTGTGCCGCGCCAGGTCTTCGAGGGTGCGCGGCACGCCATGCAGCTCGAAGTAACTGGGCGCACCACAGACCACACGGCGATTGGGGAAGAGCTTGACCGCAACGTAGTTGGGGTCGGTCACCTCGCCGATGCGAATGCCCATGTCGTAGCCCTGGCGCACCAGGTCGACCAGGCTATCGGTGAAGTTGAACGACAGCTTCAAGTCCGGGTAGCGCTTGAGAAATGCCGGCGCATGCGGCGCGATATGCCGCCTGCCGAAGGCAGCAGGTGCAGACACCACCAGGTGGCCGCGTACGGAGCGCCCACCACGAGCCACGCTGGCATCGGCCTCGTCAAAGTCTTTGAGCAGGGCACGGGCGCGATCGAGGTACTGCTCACCGAGGTCGGTCAACTGCAGGCCACGCGTGGAGCGATGCATCAGCTTGACGCCCAGGTGGCGCTCCAGCGCGTCCAGGCGGCGCCCCATGACCACGGGGGTCACGCCTTCGCTGAGCGCCGCTGCGGCGAAGCTGCCGTTATCGGCCACCAGAACGAAACTGCGGATGAGGGTATGGCGGTCCATTCGGTACTCCAAGTATCGACAGAACTGAAGTATCCACCAATTCCGTCGCATCGGTACAGCCGTCATCCTTGCTCCCAAGAAGAAAAACCACTGACTTGGAGAACAATGGTCATGGCCAGAATGAGAGCAATCGAGGCAGCCGTACTGGTGATGCGTCGCGAAGGCGTCGATACCGCGTTCGGCGTCCCCGGCGCTGCCATCAACCCCCTGTATGCCGCACTGAAGAAACTCGGTGGCATCGATCACGTCCTGGCCCGCCACGTCGAAGGCGCTTCGCACATGGCCGAGGGTTATACCCGCACCAATGCCGGCAATATCGGCGTGTGCATCGGCACCTCAGGCCCGGCCGGCACCGACATGGTCACCGGCCTGTACTCGGCGTCGGCCGACTCCATCCCGATTCTGTGCATCACCGGCCAGGCGCCGCGTGCACGTATGCACAAGGAAGACTTCCAGGCAGTCGACATTACCAGC
>JAEYXX010000106.1 GCA_023431055.1 Pseudomonadota bacterium | reverse complement strand
CAAAGCGCATTCAGCTGTTATGATTCGCGCCGCTTGGGAAGATGCCGGAGTGGTCGAACGGGACGGATTCGAAATCCGTTGTGTCAGCAATGGCACCTAGGGTTCAAATCCCTATCTTCCCGCCATACCTAAGCCAAAACCCCTGAAGCTCCCAGAGTTTCGGGGGTTTTTGCTTTCTGCGGCATGCAAGGTGTCGAAGAAGTGTCGAAAGCGGCTGGGGACTGCAGCTAGCTCTGAACCGGTGGCCACATCCTGGCGACGTGCACCAGGGTGAGAATCCAGACCGCATCACGCTCAGTCTGATAGACGAGGCGGTAGTTCTCGTGAGGGATCAGCTCGCGAGTACCGGCGACCAAACCCAACCTGCCCTTGTCAGGAAAGTCAGCCAGACTGGCGGCAGCAGCACTGAATAGCTCGTCCATGTGCACAGCAGCGCGTGGGTTGTCGGTTGCGATGTATTCCCAGATATCCAGACGATCCTGCAGTGCCTCGGGTGTCCAAATGACCTGCATCAGTGACCCAGAGCCTTAGCACGGCGAGCGGCGAATTCAGCCTCTACGTCATCGTTGGAGCGGCCACGACCAGCCTCAACCGATGCCCTGGCGGCAGCGACCTTGCGTTGTACGAATTCATCATGCTCTTTGGCCTGTTGCTGCTGGCGAATGAAGTCGCGCATGAGGTCGCGCATGACCTGAGAGGCCGGCCGGTGTGCGGCTTGAGCGGCTGCCATGAAGTCTTCGCGCAGTTCGGGCTCAAGCTTCAGATTGAAAACGGCTTCTTTGGCCATGGTCGTCACCTATCGGTCGATTCGTAACTACAACGTATATACGTTGTATGCATGCTAAGCAATGCTCGCGGCACTGGGAAGCACGCGTCATCAGATATGGCTACGGAGTGATGATGCCGAGAAGGCGTAGGAGCAATAGGGGGGCATGATTTACGGAAAATTAATCGTGGTTTGTCCCCGATTGTTTCGCTTTCCTCTTTTCCTGCTGAGAGGGTTAATCACGAAACGCTGGCTCTACTTTGTAGTTCCATGCCTCTAAAACAACGGAGTCATAACGCTCCGATTGGCACTCCATAGGCTCAAAAGTTAATTGGCGGGCATCCAACAAGGCGGGGCTGTCGAAAATCTCATTCGATGATTGGATTATCTTAGCTGAAGTCGTGACCCCGTCTCTGCTCAGGAAAATTGCAACCCAAACGTGCCCTTCAATGCACTGCATGAGTGCCTTTGGGGGGTAAGAAAGGTAATCCCGATCTTGTACCATAGGTAGCCTGCAACCTTCCGTCGTTACCGGATATTTTCCTGACGGAAACAGCACGTCCCAATTGCACTTATCCCCAGCGCATACGGCAGAAACCTCAGGAACTGGAGGGGGAGCGCTGGTAATACATTTAGGTGGCAGGTTTTGCTTTGGCGAGCACGCAACGAGAAGAGCAATAGCGGGTAGTAAAGCAAAGCGTATAGGCATATGAACTAAAAATTTGATTGCGGCAGCCCTTATAAGTGTCACCTCAGGCGGGCTGAAAGCCTGTGGTGCAGGTAGCCCTCTAAACGTACTGCTATGTCGAACCATCGACTGATGGCCAAACGCTAGCTCCCGAAATCAGACATGTCTAGCAGTCTGTTGAAATTCGCCGCGATGGATTACATCCACTGCTTCTGGCAGCAGCGGTCGCGCTCGTTTACTTCCTGTTTAGGGCGCCAATCGATGGAAATAGCCCGATTTGGCGTGCTTCAGGCGCACCTTCCCCGTCAACGCGCTCATGCCATTGAGCCTGTAGCCAGCAGCTTCGGCAGGCGCACCAGGTTGCTTGCCGCCATGGCCAGCTGGAACAGCGCGTCGACACGCTCAAGTCCGCGTTGCTTCACCTGGCGCAGCCCGGCCGCCGCCTTGAGCCAGCCGAAGTGGGTTTCGATCCAGGCGCGAATCTTCAGGCTCAGACCATAGCCGGCGTGGCGCGTGGTACGGCCATCGATGGCGCTGCGCCGACCATTGGTGTTCTGCGCAACATGGGGTGTCACGCCGAGGGCACGACGGCGGCCGCGAAGTCTGCCGTGTCGTAAGCCTTGTCCGCGGCCAAGGTGCGTCGACGGCGACCACCCAGCTTGCTCAGCATCGCCAGCGCGGCTTCGCTTTCGCCATGGCCACCGGCCAGAGTCACATGAGCACTGCGCACCAGGCCACTGCGGTGTTCCATCAGCACATGCCCCATGTAACTCAGCTGCGCGCCGGTGTTGTGGCTCTTTCGGTACAGCCGGGCATCCGGATCGCTGGTCGAGGCGTGGGTGTCGTTGCTGCGCTTGTGCCCCTTGAAGTCCGGCGGGGCATTGCGCGGGCCGGGGCCCGGGTCGTCTGGCGTATCGTCCTTGGGACGGAAACTCTTCTGAGAGGCCCAGGCTTGCAGCAATGTGCCGTCGACCGAGAAGTGCTCATCCGAGATCAGCCCCTGCTTCTCCGCCAGGTGTACCACCTCGCTCAGAAACTCGGCGGCCACTGCCTGGGCATTGAGGCGGTCACGATTCTTCGAAAAGACCGAGTGATCCCACACCGGATCATCAATGGCCAAACCGACAAACCAGCGGAATAGCAGGTTGTAGCCCAGCTGTTCCATCAGCATCCGCTCGCTGCGCAGCGAGTAGAACAACTGCAGCAACTGCGCCCGCATCAGCTTCTCGGGGGCGATCGAGGCGCGGCCGGTGTCGGCATACAAGGTGTCGAACAGGGCGCTCATCCGCTGCAGAGCGGTGTCTGCCAGCTTGCGGATGGCGCGCAGGGGGTGAGTCGCTGGCACAAAGTCATCAAGCTTGGCGACAGTGAACAAGGATTCCTGTGTGATATCGGCGCCACGCATGGAAATCGAGGGTCCCGGAAGATTGGAGCCGATATCGTAAACCTTACACGGCAAAGTCAGACAGGCCGTAGGCGAATTTCAACAGGCTGCTAGTCGTTGTGTCGAAATCAACGGGCGACAGCGGGCAGGATGCATGAGGCGAAAGCCCCGATTTTGCTGGCTTTGGGCAAAAATGGGCAGCAACGGGCACCCGCCAAAACAGATTCGAATTTCCCCTATCTTCCCGCCATATCCAAACCAAAGCCCCGAACCGTCATACGTTTCGGGGCTTTGTCGTTTCCGGGTGTTTGCTTGCGCCAGCTGCAAATGGTCGAACGCCCTCGAAGCTACGCTCGCCGCACTACAAAGCGCGAGCTGACGCACATTTCTGCAAAGAGCTTATTGGCTCCGGTTCCGTCAGTTCTGGCGCACTGTTCGGCGTTTCGCTGAGGAAATTCCCTAGCGGTGAATGGGTGGATAGATTTTGCTGTTCGATATGTCTCTCAGGGTCAAAAAAATAGCGCCAGTACGGTGACGGATGGTCGTTAACTGCCGCTGAGTGTGCCGATATTCTCCTCCTCAACGCTCGAAGCGATGCTGGCACGGCCATGGATAGATCGGGCGTAGACCACTGTTCACCCCGGAGTACCGCGCCTCATGATCGACCTGTCCACCTGGAACCTGACCATCCCTGTCGGTGTTCCTGCTGCCGTCATTCCTACCCCTGTTCTGGCTGGGGGGTATCAGGATCACTACTTTCAGTCCAAGGAGGGCAAGCTGTTTTTCTGGGCGCCGGTCAACGGCACCACGACGGCCAACTCAACCTACCCGCGCAGTGAGTTGCGCGAGACGTTCGCCAATGGTGCTCTGCGTAACTGGCCCTATAGCGCTGCGGATAACGTGCTGACCGCCACGGCGAGAATCACCCAGGTGCCTTCGAACGGGCTGATCGCCTTTTCCCAGATTCATTCGAAGAACGGCACCTCGCCCCCCGTGATGTTGGGCTATCAATCCTTGTCGCCGACTGGCTATGGCAACGTGGTGATTTCGTTTCGCGGCAATCCGGCCAGCGCCAATGCAACCAAGATCGTGCTGTCGAGCAAGATCAAGCTGAATCAGGATTTCAGTTATGAGGTGTTTCTGGCGAAGAACGGCAGGCTGACGATTGGCCTGGTCGAGCCTGGTGGTGCGGTCAAGACCTGGAGCGGTGTACTCAACTCGGCCTGGGCCAGCCACAATTTGTATTTCAAGGCGGGCGTTTACACGCTCGACAACAACGGCAATGAGACCAGTGCCGGGGCTGCCGTGTTCTCAACGCTAAAAGTCGAGCACCGTTAGCAGGCGTTGAAAAACTACCTGCGTTGGCAATACTGCGTTAAAAACGGCCAAAAAATGCTCATTTACAACACGTAAAGTCGAGCGCGACTCCGAGCGTTTTTCGGCCGTTTTTGTGGGGCCGCCATCGGTATTGTCTTGCCTGCCTCGCCTACGTTTTTCAATCGCCTGCTGACACCGCCTGACCTGCACTCGTATCAGGATGAGTACAGGCCTTTCGGCCACGTTTGGCGCTGGTCAGTTGGTGCAGGTGGGGGCGTCTGCGCTGCCAGTGGTGCCGGTCAGGGGCTGGGATATCTGCAGGTGGCAGTTGCGCCGCACGGTGTTGTCGAGGATCTGGCTCTGCAGGGGTAGCAGGTCGCCGATCAGTAGGTTCTGCAATAGAGGGTTGGCGCGGTACTGGTTGCTGCCCAGCACGGTGTTCTGCATGCCTTCCACGCGGATCATGGCTTTGCCGATACCTTCCAGAGTGTTGCCGGTGATGACCAGTTGGCCGGCGGTGAGCTGCTCGTTGCGCAGGCTGATGGCGTATTCCGGGGTGGACTGGATGCGGTTGTCGATGATCAGGGCGCCGCTGAGCCCGCCAGCGTCGATGGCGCTGAGCCGGCTGTTGGCGATCAGGTTGTTCTCGATCAGAAGTCCAGCGCCGCTGTTGATCTGCCGCAGCATCAGGCCGTAGCCCTTGGACGCACCGAGGCGGTTGTTCTCGATCAGCAGGGCGCCGCTTTGCTCGCTGACTTCGATGGCGCTCTTGCCGGTGTGCAGGATCAGGTTGTTCTGAATGCGCCCGCTGCTGCTACCGCCGATACGGATGCCGCTGTTGTGCTTCACGTCGTCGATGCGGTTGTCTGCGATCAGGAAGCGGCTGTTGCTCAGATCGATGCCGTACTGCTGCAGGTGGCTGAACTGGTTGTTGCGGATCAGGGCCTCGCTGTGGCGCAGCTCGAGGGCGCTGGCCATGCCGTCGAAGCGGCTGTTGTCGATCAGAATGCGCGCTGCCGGCCGGGTGGCCGATTGCTGCGCACTGATGCCGCTACTGATGCCACGGGAGAAGTTGGCGTTGTAGCCGATCTTGACCAGGTGCGAGTCGGCAACCTTTAGACGGCTGCCGGCCCAGTTCATGATGAAGGGCCGGGTAGGGCGGTCGGTGGCCAGCGCGCGGCCGTCGCTCCAGCTTTCCAGGCGCGAACCCTTTACCTGCAGCAAGCCCTGGTTGATCAGCGCGGTGCCCGACGGGCCGAAGAGGTAAAGCACCTGATCGTCGATGAGCAGGGCGGCGTCTTCGGCGATCATCAGCGGGTAGCTGAGCAGGTAACCGTCATCATGCTTACGCAGCACCTTTGGGTCGTTCAGTTGCGCGTGCAGTTGCGCCAGGCTGACGCTGCCACCGCGGATGACCACGGCACGCGGGTGTTGCGCCTGGTAGCCGGCGATGGCGCGGAACAGGCCGTTGTGCACGAACGGCTCGAACGGCCAGCTGCCCGCCTGCGCGGAGTACATCGGCTCCAGGCTGGCGTTGCCGCGCTGCGCCGGTGCCTGCAGGTCGAAGGCCGGTGGCTGGCTGTGCTGCATGATCTGCTGGCTGGTGCGCTGTTGCTGCTGCTGTTGCCACTGCGGGTCCAGCGTGTGCAACGCCGCCGGGCCGCTGAGGGCACTCAGACTGCAGGCTGCGCAGGCCGTCAGCAGCAGCGCGCGGGAGAGGGTCAGTGCCTGGGACATGGTGGCATCCTGCGTCAGTTGAGCTGGGGGTACAGCGGTTTCAGATCGCCGCCCACCTGGCTGTAATGATTGATGGCTTTGCCGTGCGCCTGGTACAGGCGTGCGGCCCATTGATGCTGCGGATAGCGAGTGAGAAAGGGCAGCACCCAGACCATCTTGTGCGGGCCGACTTCCGTCTGGCGCTCGGTCAGTTCCGCCAAAGTCTTGGGCTCCAGTACGGCGCGCGCGGCAAAGTTGGCCAGGTCGGCGAGTTTCTCGCGCTCCTGCTCGGTGAGCGGGCGACCGTTATGTTCGGCAGCCTCCACCAGCAGCATCAGCGGTACCAGGGCGTAGTGGCTGTAATCGGCCGCCAGGCGGCCACGGGCGACCTCCAGGGGCAGGTACTGGTAGTCGCCCTTGCCGGGGGTAAGCTGGGTGAAGGCGCGGCGCAGCGCGACATCGGCCCAGGCCAGGGCGCGGTCATCGTCGAGCAGCATGGCGGTGGCGGCCACGGCCCAGGCGGCCCAGTAGTCGTGGTTGTTGAAGTAGATGCCGCTGTCGTAGCGGCGCGGCTCGTACTCGGCCATCACCTTGGCCGACAGCTGGCCCAGCCAGCGCGTCTGAACCGCACTCAACTGATAGCGCTGATCGCTCAGGGCCTGTACCTTGAGCAGTGTCGAGGAGATGGCGGCCAGTGCCCATTTGCGCGAGGCGACGCCGGTCTTGCTGGCGTCGTCGCTGAGCAGTGCCGACTTGCTGGCCCAGGCATCGAGCCACAGATTCAGGCAGGCCAGGGCAGTGGTGGCTTCGTTGGCCTTGCTGGTGCGCTGGAACACCTGAGTCGCTTTCACCAGGCCGCCGATGTATTGCTTGACCTGCTGGCGGATGCGCTCGGTGTCCTTGCTCTGGCGCGCCACCAACCGCGATTTGCTGGCGTCGCTCTGGTCGTACTTGCTGTCCAGTTGCAGATGCCCGGTGTAGGCGGCAGGCGGTTTCTTTGGGCAGCTTTCGTTGCGGTAGTCGCCCGTCATCTGCGCCGCTATGTTCGGCGTGTGGTTGCTCCAGATCGACTGTGCGGCGCTGGCGCTCATGGGGCCGGCGAGCAGCACCAGCATGGCCGTCAGGCGGCCGGGCGAAATCCTCACAGACATAGCTTGGTCTCGATCTGGAAGGGCTGCTCCACGACCTGGGTAGGTTCGAGCAGCACGGACAGCAGGTTGGCGTCGCGAAACTCCGCAGCGCGGCTCAACTCCAGGTAGTACTGGCCGCCGGTGACGATGGCTTCACGGCGGAACCACACCTTGTCGCGTGTGCCGTTGTCGTAGTAGGTGATGATGTAGAAATTCTTGATGTTGGGATCGCTGATGCGGATGTCGAGCACCGCGTCGCGACCCTTTAGGTCCTTGCGCTGCTCGCCGGCGTTGCTGAGCAGTTCGAGACGGTCGTTGAGGCCCATGGACGGGCGTTCGACGCGGTCTTCGAGCAGGCTGTCGCTGGCTTTGCAGCCGCCGTTGACGGCCGGGATCAGCTGGCGATAGGTCAGGTCGCCATCGAGGCGGTAGTTGGCCGGCAGCTCCCAGATGATCAGCTTGGGCGCCTTGTCCGGGGCGTAGTTGGACGACAGCAGGTATTCCAGCAGCGAGCCGTCCTGGCCCGCACCGGGCATGGCGTAGTTGATCAGGTCGCTGCTCAGGTACTGCTTGAGAAAACCGTCGAAGTTGAACTGCTTGGTCTCGTCTTCACGGGCGGCGGAGTTACTGGTGCCGACCAGGACGATTTCCGGGTCCGGCTGCTCTTCGAACAGCAGGGACGCATCGTTGTCTTCCGGCACGGTCTGGTAACCGGGCACGAACTGATAACCGAAGTGGTTGCCGCAGATCGCCGCCAGGCCGAGGTTGAGGGTACCGTCCTTGTACAGGGTCAGGGTTTGCTCGGTGGCGTAGCCCTTGCGCGGGAGTTGCGCGTAGACCGGGTGCTGGCGAATGGCGTCGGCAGTAACCCGGGCGGTGGCTTCTGCACCTACCGGGGTCCAGTGGTGATCGCGGCGGAAGAAGAAATCTTTCGGCGGTTGCTCCACCAGGGTCATGATGTCCGGAACGATGGCGCCGCCATCACGCATCTGCTGCAGGAACTTGCGCAGGTTGGCGCTGGCGCGTGCGTAATCGAAGCCATGCATCTGTCCCGGCTGCAGTTGGGCACGATGCATCAGGCCGCGAGTCGGCTGCACGGCCACTGCCACCTGAGTGCCATGGCTGGCGAACGCGCGCATCAGGCGGGCGAACTCCGGCTGCATGGCTGGCGGAATGCCGAACTCGTTGGTCAGGTCGACTTCCGAACGGAACAGCCAGCGATCGCTCCCCGGCACGATCTGCTTGAGCGACTTCATGTTGCCTTCGGCATATTCCTCGGGCGCACTGAGTTGCGGGCAGATCAGGCATTGCAAATCCGTGCATTCATCGGTCTTTTCGCCCTGCGGCGCGGCGAAGGCGCTGTGTGCGCTCGCTGCGATCAGGCTGCCGACGGCCAGTAGAAAATAGTGCTTCATGCTCTTTGGGATCATCGTCCGCTCACTTGTTTGGCTGGCCGTTCAGGGTTCATTCGCTGGGGTCGATGCTGTTGGCCAGGGTTATCGCGCGGTAGCCGTTGGCTGCGGGCAGCAGGGCATAGCTGTAGGAGCGGCCCTTTTTCAGGAAAAGCTCGTCGAAGCCGATCAGTTGTTCGGTGTCGGCGTAGGCGGCGAAGGCGATCTTCAGCTCGTTGACCATGCGGCTGCCGGTCTCGTCGCGCTTGATGGTGTCGACCACCACGTGCTGCCCATCGACGGTCTTCAATGCCGCCGGGGTGTCGGTGAGGTTGTAGAAGGCGATCTGCGCCTTGCGTGGTTCGTTGACGAACTGGTCAGCGATCAGCAGCAGCTGGCCGTCGCGGTAGATCACCGTGCTGGCGGTGTTGGCCTTCAGCTCATGCTCGATCGCCTGGTTGGCCACGGCGATGCGCTGCTTGCCCGGTGCGACGAAGCGATAGCCACCGAACTGCCCGCCGGTGACGACCTGAGGCTTGTTCTTGCCGCTGAGGGTGACTTCGATGTTGCGTTCGCTGAGGTTGAGGACTCGCACGAAAGCCGAGTTGGCCGGGGCCACTGGGTCGTAAAGGTCGGCGTTGCCGTCCTGGGCTTGGGCGGCGGCGCTGGCGATCGTCAGCAGGATGATCAGGGCGCGGGAAATGAGGGCAGGCATACGACGGTACCTCGGTCAGTGTTGGGCAGTTTCTGGCGTAGCCAGGGGGGAAGGAATCTGACGCTGGGCGAGCAGGGTGCGCAGGGGGAATTCCCAGATCACCGTTTGCAGCTCGCCGCTTTTTGCGGCTGGGCCGGCGAGAAATTCGTTCATCGATTGGAATGGGCCGCGGGCTTCCAGCGCGACGCTTACCAGGTCGCGCTGCAGGGCCTCTTTGAGAAAACCGACGAAGTTCCAGTCATCGATGCGCGTGTAACTGGTGCCTACCAGCGCCAGTGAAACGGCCTCTTCGCCGAACAGGCTGTCGGCGAGGTCGTTGCGGCTCTGCTGCAGGGTTTCGTAGAGCTGGATATGCACCGGCTCGAAATAGCTGGGGGCCAGCCTGGGGTCGAACTTGAGGTAGTTGAGCAGATCGCCGGTCACCTCTTTTTCGCTGACTGCCTGGGTCAGGTAAGGGGTCTCGCCCTGCAGTTCGGGAAACTGGGCGGCCAGGGTCTGGGCTGCCAGTTCAGCGCCCCTCGGGCTCCAGTGGGTGTCGTTACGCAGGAACAGTTGCTCGGTGGCCGCCGCACTCTGGTAGGCACTGCGCAGATCCACGGTGTCGATGCCGTGGTCGTGCAGGCGCTGGCTGAAGTGTTGGTACAGGCCGTTGATCTGCTGCGAAGGGGCATAGTTGGAATGTGCGGCGTAGGTGTCCAGCTTCATCGGAACCGGCAGAACGATCAGCCGCGCGCCCTGTTGTGCCAGTTGCGCGCGCACCTTGTCGATCAGCACGATTTGCCGCTCCAGGTTGCCCTCGAGGTCACGGGGTTGCAGGTATTCCTGGTTGGTGAACAACCAGCCGTCGCGGCCCAGCACCACGCCGCTGGCGCCTTCACGAAAGATCGCGTGCTGGATGTTGGCCCACAGCTCGACGGACGGGTCGCGCAGGAACAATTGCTTGTCGTAGAACTGCTCGAACTTGCGCACCAGTTTGCCGTCGAGAAACAGCGACAGGGCCTGGGTCTGCGTGCCGGCGAAGGCGAACACCGTCGGCAGCGAGTACAGGAACATGGCGCACAGCATCACGCAGAAGAGAATCCCGTTGATCTTGCTGGCCGAGTTCATCACCGGAAACATGGGGGCATCCTCAGAACTGGAAGTACAGGAAGGGTGAGAAGGAGTTCGCCGCCAGGCGGGTCAGCGTCAGCAGGAAGCCGACCCACAGCAGCAGGGCGCTGAAGCCGCTGACGTGCTGCATGAAGTACTGGTCCTTGTGCGTGCCGGCGTAGTAGCGAATGTTGATGCCGCCGGCGATGACGATCCACAGCAGGGCGATCAGGGTGAAGGTCATGGTCATGGCCGAGGTGCCGAACCAGTAGAGGTCCAGCGAGCCGATGCCATTGAGGCCGATCAGCGCCTGGTAGACCTGCAGGGCGTGCGGCAGGTTGCCGGTGAAGAACAGCGGCATGCAGGAGGCCAGCACGAACATGCAGCGGGCATTGCGCCAGAAGTTGTAGGGCGTGTTGACCTTGGTGGCGATGTCCAGCTTGCGCTCGACCACCATGGCGATGCCGAAGAACAGCCCCCAGAAGATGAAGGCGAAGCTCGGCCCGTGCCAGAGCCCGGACAGCACCATGGTGATGACCAGCCCGACGAGCATGCCGACCAGGCGCTTGCGTACCAGCGGCATGTACACGTAGTCGCGCAGGAAGTCGGCCAGGGTCATGTGCCAGCGCTGCCAGAACTCGGTGATGCTCTGCGCGATATAGGGCTGGTTGAAGTTCTCGGCGAAGCGAAAGCCCATCATCATGCCCAGGCCGATGGCCATGTCGCTGTAGCCGGAGAAGTCGAAGTACAGCTGCAGGGCGGAGATGAACAGGCCGAACCAGGCGTCGGCCATCTGCAGTTCGCCGCCGCCACTGATGAACAGGGTGTTCATCGGTGCCAGAGAGTCGGCGATCAGCACTTTCTTGATGAAGCCGAGCATGAAGCGGCAGGCCCCTAAGGAAAACAGCTCCAGCGAATGGGTGCGGTTCTTCAGCTGCTTGTCGATCAGGCTGTAGCGCAGGATCGGCCCGGCGATCAGTTGCGGGAAGAGGGCGATATAGGCGGCGAAATCGACGAAGCGATTGGTCGGCTCGGCATTGCGACGATAGATGTCGACGATGTAGCTCAGGGCCTGGAACACATAGAAGGAGATGCCCAGCGGCAGGATGATGTGTTCCAGGGTGAAGGTATTGATGCCCAGCGGTTCCAGCACCGCCACCAGCACGTCGGCGCCGAAGTTGGCGTACTTGAAGTAGCCGAGCGTGGCCAGGTTGCCGATCACGCCGACGGTCAACAGGCGAAAGGCGATCTTCTTCTCGCCGGCATCGATCCGCGCCTTGATGCGCAGGCCGAACCAGTAGTTCCAGTACGAAATGGCAACGAACAGCAGCAGGAAGTCCGGACGCCACCAGGCGTAGAACAGGTAGCTGCCGAGCACTATCACGTACGAGCGCCAGTGGTCCTTGGCTATGTAGTAACAAAGCAGGAACACCGGCAGGAACAGGAACAGGAAGACGTTGGATGCGAAGATCATGCTGGCGCTGCTCTCGGTCAGTAAGTCAGGGTTATGCCCAACGTCAGTTGATAGTCATCACCGATTTCCAGCGCACTGCCGGCCTTGAAGTAGCTCAGGCTGGCCAGGGTGTTGAGCTGTACCCGCTTGCCGTCGTAGGCCAGCGGGAACATGCGCCAGTAGTGGTTGATGTCGAGCACCTGGCCCAGGTGGGACGAGCCGGTATCGCGCACCACGCCTTCGTTGGTGGTGCGCAGGGGTAGTTGCGCCGAACGGTTGCGCAGATGCAGATCGCTGATGCGCATATCCAGCGCAGTGCGGTCGGTGGGCTGGGTTTCCAGCACGATGCCGTAGAAGGCCAGGTTGCTCAGGTTGACGCTGACCAGGTTGCTGACCAGACGACTGCTGTAGCTCAGCGGATCGTTGCGCCGGTCGGACTGAATGCGGTTGAGGGTGAAACCGTCGCTGCCGCTGTCATCCGGGCGATCAGTGATGCCACCACTGATGCCTACGCGTGGCGTCCATGGCAGCGTTTCGAAGCGCTTGCCGACATCCGCCACCACGGCCCAGCCGGTCTTGTCGCCGCTGTCGCGCAGGCCGTTGCGCTGCGTGGTTTCCAGCCTGCCGTCGAGTGCCGCGACCTCCAGGTGGTAGTCGCTGACCAGCGAGGTCAGGTGGCGAGTGTCACCGTGCAGGAACACGCCATAACGTAGGCCATCGAAATCCTGGCGATCATCCGGCGAGCTGCCCGAGTAGTCGTCCTCGTGCAGCAGGCGCGCACCGATCCAGTGATCGGCGTGCCAGCGCCAGGCGTACTCGGCCATCAGGTAACGAATCTTCTTGTCGCGCGGGTCGAGTCGGTTGTCGTCGGAGTTGTAGTAATAGAACTTCTCGGCGATGGCGACGAAGCCTTTGGCGAAGCTGTCGTTGTAGTCCAGGCGCAGGGCTTCGATGCTGTCGTCCCACCAGATGCCGAAACGATCGCTGAAGCGCTGACGGCCGAAAGTCGCGGAGAAGCGCGGGTCGTCGCCCAGCAGGTTGCGGCGTACATAGAACTCGCGGGCTTCGCTGTAGGCATGGCGCCGGCTCGACAGGTTCTCGTCGTTGCCCTCGTCGCTTTGCAGGGCATTCGGATCGGTGTCGTAGTTGAGCCACAGACGGCCGAAGGCTTCCCACTTGGCCCAGCGTTGCTCGGGGGAGTACCAGCGATAGGACGGCTCGTAGCGCAGGCTGAAGAAGCTGCGACGGTCTTCGCCCAGGCGCGTTTCGTCCGGCCCGTAGCCAGTGCGTAGGAACAGCTTGTGCGTCAGCAGCGAGGTGACCGGCTCCAGCTCGGGCGAGGTGATGCTGGTTTCTTCCGCGTGCAGCAGACCGAGTGGCATACAGGCGAGCAGCAGGGCTGCGCGGCCAAGGGAATTGGGAGCGCTCACAGTGTGGATTCCTCGATAAGACGGTTGCCTTCGGCGGCGGCTATGTCGCGCTGTTCAGGCGTGAGCCGGGTGCTGAGCGTGTGCATCAGATCGGTGGCGCGCTGGTCGCCCAGCTCGTGGGCGGCATAGGCGAAGGCGTAGGCCTTGCCGTTATCGCGGCAGATGGCGCGGCCGTAGGTATAGAGACGGGCGATGCGCAGCAGGGCGTTCACCGAACCTTGGCGGGCTTCTGCCATGTACAGTTCCAGGGCACGATCCTGATCAGGCTCGTCCAGCCCGCCCTGGCTGTATAGGTCGCCTTCGAGCAACAGGGCCTCGGGGTACTGCTCTGCCTGCAGCTCGGTGATCAGGCGTTGGCTCAAGCGCGGATCGAGGGTGCGCCACAGCACCATGTGCAAGCTGGCGCGCAGTGCCTTGATGCGCTGCGGGGTGATCGGGTTTTCCCGTTCGGCCATGCTCAGGGTCAGGTTCTCGCCCTGGCGTTGTTCCAGGCGTTGGATCAGGGCCAGCACCGGCTCCGGGCTGTAGCGATCTGGCGCGGTCATGAGGAAGCTGGCCTTGCTCAGCATGGCCGGGCCGAAATCACGCTCGATGGCGTTGTCCAGCCACTGCAGCACTTCCCGGTCGAGCTGTTCGACCAGGCTGGCATGGGCCTTCGCCTTGACTTCGCGGGCCTGCTTTTCTTCGTCGGTCTGCGCGCGAGTGGTCGGGCGGTTGTTGTTGAAGGTGCTGATCTCGATGTTGCGGATGTTCGCTACCTGCTGGGCGATGCGGTGCACCAGGTCGACTGGCAGGGCGTTCATGCGCGGCGCCAGGCGCTCGGCGAAGGCGCGAAACAGCACGTTGCGCTGCTCGCCAAGAAACTCGTAATAGCGCTGCACGGCACGCGGGTCGCTTTCCACGGCCAGCTGGAACCACTTCTCGGCCTCGCTTCTTTCGCCGTAGCGGGCTGCCGCCACCGCTCGGTACAGCGGCGCGTGACAGTAGATCAGGCAGGCGCGGTCATAGAGCTCGATCAGGCGGGTGACTTCGTCCTGCGTGAACAGCTCGGGGTAGACCAGGAATACTTCCAGGCGCGTGTCGACGGCGATGAAGTCTCGTCCAGCGGTAAAGCGGCTGAGGGCCTGGCGCATGTATGCGCGATTGGTTTCGCGCCAGCGCGGTTTGTTGTCCACCAGGCGGGCCAGGGGGATCAGCGCGCCGATGTCCCCGCGGCCATCGGCAAAGGCCTGCTTGAACAGGTCGATGGCCTGCGTGGTATTCGCCGGGCTGCGGCCGGCCAGCACTTCGCCGAGCAGGCGCGTGGCGCCCAGGTCGCCACGCGCGGCCAGATGGCGCAGGTCTGCTTCGACCTCCGCCTGGCTATCCTGAAACAGCGCATAACGGACCTGCTCGAGGCTGCGCGCCGCATGCGCCGAGCTGGCGAGCGCCAGCGTCAGGGCGGTTGTGCATAGAAGGTATCTGACCGGCATGGCTACCTCAGAACGTCCAGCGCAGTGGCAGGCCGAGTTTGAAGTCGACGGCGGTCGGCAACTGATAGGCGCTGCGCGGCAACTCCTGATCCGGCTTGATGGTCAGCTCGACCATCTGCCGTTGGTCGTCGACGCGGCTGGCGACGATCTCGCCGCTGTAGATGGCGTCGCTGCCCAGTACGCGCATCTCGACCGCGCGCACGCGCTCGATCTTGTCCATGCGATCGAACGGCACGCTGGCCTTGACGTTCAGCGGCTGATCCAGCGGCAGCAGATGCACCAGCTGTTCTTGCTTGTAGGCGAAGCCATCCATGCGCGGGCGGGGGAAGTACAGGCTGCAGTCGCAAGGGCTGGCGATCACCGTCTCGACGGTCACGCGGCCGAGCAGGGCGGCTGCATCCTGCTCGGAGAGGCTGGCCAGAGCGGCGATGTCGGTCGGGCTGGTCAGGCTGCTGGCCAGCTGCGTGGACACGCTGGCCAGTGGCTGGCCGGTGCTCACGCTGGTCTGCTCGGGGCCGATCAGGTACTTGAGGTTGCCGTTCTCCGGCATGCTCACCACGTAGGCATTGGCGCTGACCACCGCCTGTGCAGCTGGCATCTGGAAGAACAGCAGGTAGCTCTTGTAGACGATCAGGCTCAGCGCGGCCAGGCCGGCGCCGAGAAACAGCAGCGAGCCCAGCGCCGCCTTCAGGCGTTCCGTGGGCGTGCGCGAGCTGGCCTGCTTGGTCTTGCGCTCCTTGATGTAGTTCTCGCGCTGCATCACGTTGAACAGGCCGTTGATGTCGGCGATGTCGCCGGACATGTAGGCCGAGATGATGTAGCGCAGGATGTCGCGCTTCTGCCGGTCCAGCTCGACGAACTCGGCACCCACTTCATGACCGCGCTGGGAGACGATCTTCAGCTTGGTGTCGATGTTCAGGTCGACCTGGTTCAGCTTCAGCTTGATCGAGCCGTGGAACAGGCTACCGAGCTTCAGTGGCTGCTCGTAGGACAGACCGATGCCGCCCAGGGAGATGTCCAGGATCTCGCATTCCACGCCGTTCAGGCCGTGACCTTGCAGGCTGATGCGGGCGGGGATCTTGGCGCGGACGAACTGGCGCTCATCGATCGCTTCGTGAACAACGTTTACAGGTAAGACAGTGGTGCTACTCATAGCATTCGCGCCTTTACTTAAGGTTGCGTGAGTTCTAGCAGGACCGAAATGACCCCGAAGAAGATGGCAATGGAGGACAACAACATCGTCTTCGACGTCCATCGATTAAGGGCCGCATCGAAACTGACGCTGCCATTGCTGAGCGTGGTCTTTTGCCGGGTCCAGCTCTGCTGGTCCATGTGGAACATGGTGTAAACCTTCATCACCGAGCCGACGATCTGGTTGTAATACAGAACGAAGGGGTACATCGGATGCACCGGGTGCTTGGCGAAGAAGAACAACAGCGTTACCAGGGTGCGCGACAACAGCACCCAGAACAGGTACAGCAACAGGTACTGGATGCCGAACAGCAGGCCGGCCACCACCGAGGCGCTCAGGCCCATCAGGCAGGTCCACATGGACACGCGCTGGTCGTACAGCACGTACATGGTGAACAGGCCCAGACGGTCGAGGCCCAGCAGTCGGGTGGCGCGGAAGTTCTGCCGCAGCGAGTTGCCATACCAGCGGTACATCAGTTGCCGGGTCGCGCGCAGGAAGCTGCTGTCTGGTGGATGCTCCACCGTCAGGGTGTGGCTGTCGGGCACGTAGAAGGTGTCCCAGCCGGCGCGCATCAGGCTGAACCAGGAGGACTTATCGTCGCCGGTGAGGAACTGGAAACGCCCCAGCCGCCAGTGATCGAGGAAGTCGGCTTCCACGTCCTTGATGAATTCCGGGTTGGTCATCACGCTGGCACGGAAGAACGACAGGCGCCCGGTCATGGTCAGCACGCGTTTGCTCAGTGCCATCGAGCACATGTTGATGTGCCGCTGGACGAAGCGCATGGTGTGCCACTGCTGCATCAGCTTGCTGCCTTCCACCTCGCAGAACTCGTTGGTGGTGATGCCACCGACACTGGGCAGATAGGCGAACATGCTGACGGCGCGCTCGACGCAGCCGGGCAGCATCATGGTGTCGCCATCGACCACGCCGACCACGGCGTTCTCCAGGGGCATTTGCCGGGACAGCGCGCGGAAGGCATGTGCCAGGCCGTCGCGTTTGCCGGTGCCGCGGGCGCGCACGATGATCAGTTTGATGTCGTCGCGGTTGCGGACTTCCTGACGCATGATGTCCTTGATGAAGTTCTCGTCGCCTTTCTCCACGATCGAGGCGATGACGGTGCAGGGCACCGGCATCCGCTGCACTTCCTGAAAGACCGACTGGTACACCTTGAACGTGGTGTGGGTCGGGATACGGAAGCTGGTCACCACCATGAACATGTGCTCGGGCAATGCCGCAGCCCCCATGCGCTCGACGGCCTTGCGCATCCGCGGGAAACGCCAGTGCAGGAAGTACATGCCGCGCAGGTAGTGAGTGGCGGCGTTGCCGTAACGCCACATGCCCAGCGCGCCGATCAGAAAGATGAATTTCTGATGCGACGGGTCGAGATAGCTCGGGTCGACCATTTCCGAGGCAAGCGCGAGCAGGGCGATCAGGCAGGCCCAACCGCACAGCTTGCCGATACCGGATGAGGTGTCGACCCCGTTGAATAACCTAGGCATGTGACGTGCTTCCTCCAGTGAAGCCGTGTACGAGTGTCAGGCGTTGTGACGCTGAAAGTCGCTAGTTGACCGTGGCGTCGGTGCGGCCGTAGACATCCTCGAAGCGCTCGATGTCGTCCTCACCCAAGTAGCTGCCGGACTGGACCTCGATGATCTCCAGGGGAATCTTGCCGGGGTTAGCCAGGCGGTGAACGGCGGCGATGGGGATGTAGGTCGACTGGTTCTCCCAGAGCAGGAAGGTCTTGTCGTCACAGGTCACCCGTGCGGTGCCGGAGACCACGATCCAGTGCTCTGCACGGTGGTGGTGCTTTTGCAGCGACAGGCTGGCGCCTGGCTTGACCACGATGCGTTTGACCTGAAAGCGGTTGCCACTGTCGATGGAGTCGTAGCTGCCCCACGGGCGATAGACCTGGCAATGGTTCTGCGCCTCGGCGCGCCCGTCGCAGGTGAGGGTGTTGACCAGTTGCTTGACGTCCTGCACGCGGTCCTTGTGGGCGACCATCACAGCGTCCTTGGTCTCGACCACCACCACGTCTTTCAGGCCGACCAGGGTCACCAGCTTGCTCTGGCTGTGGGCCAGGCAGTCCTGACTGTCGTGGATCACCACATCGCCAGAGCGGCTGTTGCCCTGGTCATCCTTGTCCTGAACGTCCCACAGTGCCGACCAGGAGCCGACATCGTTCCAGCCTGCTGCGAGCGGGACCACGCAGGCGCGATCGGTCTTTTCCATCACCGCGTAGTCGATGGAATTGTCCGGGCAGCACTCGAAGGAGCTGGGATCGATGCGGATGAACTGCAGGTCGCTCTTGCTGCGGCTGAGCGCCAGCTGGCAAGTGTCGTAGATATCCGGATCGTGGCGTTGCAGCTCTTCCAGATAGCGGCTGCAGCGGAACAGGAACATGCCGCTGTTCCAGACGTAGTCGCCCTGCGCCACGAACTCGCTGGCGGTGGCCAGGTCGGGCTTCTCGACGAACTGCTCGACTGACAGAACGCCACTCGGCAGCCCGGATCGCTCGCCGGTCCTGATATAGCCGTAACCGGTTTCAGGCCGCTCGGCAGGGATACCGAACAGCACCATCTCGCCCTGTTCTGCAGCTTTGCGAGCCGCGCCGAGTGCGTTGTGGAATACCTGCAGGTCTTCGATCACGTGATCGGCCGGTAGAACCAGAAGCAGCTCGTCACGGCCAGCGGCGAGCAGGTGCATGGCGGCGATGGCCACGGCCGGTGCGGTGTTGCGGCCGAACGGCTCCAGCAGGATGGTCTGCGCCTCGTTGCCGATAGCGGCGAGTTGCTCGCTGACAATGAAGCGATGTTCCTCGTTACACACCACGATGGGCTTGCTGATGCCCTCGATTGCCAGACGGCCGAGCGTCTGCTGAAACAGGGTCTCGCTGCCGGTAAGGGCCAGGAACTGCTTGGGATACAGCTTGCGCGAGAGCGGCCAGAGTCTGGAGCCACTGCCGCCGGACAAAATCAGAGGAATCATGCTGTCACTCCTTGTAAACATCGATTCGGATCGTATGGGCAGTGAACTGGCGACACGCCATAACCAACCAAGCGGCGCTCAACCGGTGCCGCCTCTGTTCTTGTTAGGCTCTGTACGAAAAGTGCCTTCGCTCGCAGACTTTTCGTACAGGCACTAGCTTTCTGCTACCAGCAGATGCCTTCCTTGTTGGCCTGGGTGGCGTGCGCCATGAAGCCCACCAGGTCGACGATCTGTTTGTCGTCGCCGACGTTGTCCATCACCTCGGCGAAGCGCTTTTCGCCATTGCCGATGATCAGTACATCGGATTGCGAGACCACCTCGTCGAGCTCCTTGCATAGCAGCGAGGAAACGTGGGGGATCTTCGATTCGATATATTCCTTGTTCGCGCCGAAAACGCGGGCGTATTCGACGTTGCTGTCGAAGATGCGTAGCTCGTAACCTTTGCCGATCAGCATTTCGGCCAGCTCGACCAGCGGGCTTTCGCGCAGGTCGTCGGTGCCGGCCTTGAAACTCAGGCCCAGCAGACCGATGCGGCGCTTGCCGTAGTTGGTGACGATGTCGAAGGCCTTCTTCACCTGGGCGGCGTTACTGCGCATCAGCGAGCCGATCAGTGGTGCTTCCACGTCCAGGCTGCCGGCGCGGTAGTTCAGCGCACGCACATCCTTGGGCAGGCAGGAACCGCCGAAGGCGAAGCCAGGCTTCATGTAGTACTTGGAGAGGTTGAGCTTGTGATCCTGGCAGACCACATCCATCACTTCGCGGCCATCGACGCCGGCTGCCTTGGCGATGTTGCCGATCTCGTTGGCGAAGGTGACCTTGGCCGCGTGCCAGACGTTGCAGGTGTACTTGATCATCTCCGCCACTTCGATGGACTTGCGGATGATCGGGGCGTCCAGCTCGCTGTACAGCTCCTGCAGCAGGTCGCCGGACTGCTCGTCCAGCTCGCCGATCACGGTCATGGCCGGGAAGTCATAGTCCTTGATCGCGGTGCTTTCGCGGAGGAATTCCGGGTTGGTGGCCACGCCGAAGTCGACACCGGCTTTCTTGCCGGACGCGGCTTCGAGCAGAGGAATCACCACGTTCTTTACCGTGCCCGGTAGAACCGTGCTGCGCACCACCACGGTATGACGCTCCTGCTTGTCGCGCAGGGCGGTACCGATCTGCTTGCATACCGACTCCATGTAGCCGAGATCGAGGTCGCCATTGCGCTTGCTTGGCGTACCCACGGCAATGAAGGACAGCTCGCTGGCCAGTACTGCGGCGCCCACATCGGTGGTGCCACGCAGCAGGCCGGAGTTGACGCCGGCTTCGAGCAGTTCGGCGAGGCCGGGTTCGACGATGGGGGACTTGCCTTGATTGATCAGGTCGA
>JAEYXX010000097.1 GCA_023431055.1 Pseudomonadota bacterium | reverse complement strand
TCGTAGAAGGCCTTGACCTGCGCCGCCTTGTTCGCGCCGCCGAAGGATACCGCTGTCAGGTCCACCGCCAGTGCCGGCATAGCGCAACTAACGCCCAGGGCCAATGCCGCCAGCTTCAGGGATTTCGTCATTCTTATCAGCTCCTCTGTGTTACGGGGTAAAGGTGAAGCACTGCGCGAAACGCTCACTCGGCTTGGAGTGGGTCGAGCGCGCGGACATGCTCGACAGACCAGCCGAGCGGAACCAGGTCACCAACCGCCAGCGCCGGATCGAGCTCGGCCACGGGTTGCTTGACGTAGAAATCGGATTTGCCGCAGACCTCCATGCGGATGCGCACGTGGTCGCCCAGGTAAATGAACTCGGCGATACGCCCGGAGAAACGGTTCGGGCAGGCCTCGCTGTGGCCGTTGAGGCGGATGCGCTCGGGGCGGATCGACAGGCTCACCGACTCGCCCACCGCGCCGATGTTGACCGCCGTGGCGCGTACTTCTTCACCCCGCGCCAGGCGCACCACGCACTGCTCGCCGTCGCGGCTGAGCAGCTCGCCAGCCAGACGATTGTTCTCGCCAATGAACTGGGCGACGAAGGTGTTGTGCGGCGCTTCGTAGAGTTCGCGCGGCGGTGCGATCTGCTGGATCTCCCCCTGATGGAACACGGCCACGCGGTCGGACATGGTCAGCGCCTCGCCCTGGTCGTGGGTGACGTAGACCACGGTCACGCCCAGGCGCTGGTGCAGGTGCTTGATCTCCATCTGCATGTGTTCGCGCAGTTGCTTGTCCAGTGCGCCGAGGGGTTCGTCCATCAGCACCAGTTGCGGCTCGAACACCAGCGCACGGGCCAAGGCCACGCGCTGCTGCTGACCACCGGAAAGCTGGCCCGGATAACGATTGCGGAAACTGTCGAGCTGCACCATGGACAGTGCGCGCTTGACCCGCTCGCTGATGTCGGTACGCGACATGCCGCGCACGCTCAGCGGAAAAGCCAGGTTCTCCGCCACGGTCATGTGCGGGAACAGCGCATAGTTCTGGAACACCATGCCGATGTTGCGTTTGTGCGGCGGCAGTTTGTTCAGCGAGCGACCGTCGAGCAGGATCTCGCCGGCAGTCGGGGTTTCGAAACCGGCCAGCATCATCAGGCTGGTGGTCTTGCCGGAGCCGGACGGGCCGAGCAGGGTCAGGAACTCACCCTTGCGGATATCCAGGTTGAGGTCTTTGACGATCAGCGTCTCGCCATCGTAGCTCTTCTGCACGCCGCGGAAGCTCACCAGTACATCGTTTGCCATCACACCACACCCTTGTTCTTGTCTCAGGCCGATGACCCAAGATTAGGCCGGCTAAGCAGGGTGAAAAATCGGGCGGGATGACAAGCTGATATCAGGCGCGAGGAGAATCTCATGTAGGGATTGCCCTACAAAATCCGAGTGATCGTATCGGTTATCGAAGAAGCCCATAGGTAGGGTGGACATCGCTTTTCATGTTCACCAATGCGGATGTACCCATATCGCAACGGTGGATGAAAAGAGCGTCATCCACCCTACGCCGGCCATGCAGCCGCGTGTTGCAGGAGCGGTCGCTCAGACCAAACGATGTTCCATGGCGTAGCGCACCAGATCGGCCATCGAATGGGCGCCGAGCTTCTGCATCAGACGCGCCTTGTGCGTGCTCACGGTCTTGTTGCTGATCGCCAGGTGCAGGGCGATATCGTTGACGCCCTCCCCTCGTACCAGGCGCTCGAATACCGAAAACTCGCGTTCGGAAAGCTGCGCATGGGGCGGGCGCGAATCGGTCAGGCCCACCTCGAAGACCATGCGGTCGGCCAGAGCCGGGTCGATGTAGCGACCACCGCTGGCCACCTTGCGAATCGCGGTGATCAGCAGCGCCGGGTCGCTGTCCTTGGTGGCGTAACCGGCAGCGCCAGCCTTGAGCGCACGGGCCGCCATCTGCGCCTCGTCGTGCATCGACAGCACCAGAATCGCCGGTGCCTCGGTCAGCGCGCGAATGCGCGGAATGGCCTCCAGACCGTTGACGCCCGGCATGGAGATATCCAGCAGTACCACGTCGCAAGGCGTACGGCGCAGCACCTCGAGCAGCTGCTCGCCGTTACACGCCTCGCCCGCCACCTCGAGATCGCGGGCCATGCCGATCAGTTGCTTGATGCCTTCCCGCACGATGGTGTGGTCTTCGGCCACCAGTACCCGAATCACGCTGCGATCTCCTCTTCCAGATTGATACGCGCGCACAGGGTAGTGCCCTCGCCCGGCTGGCTGTCAATCTGCAACTGGCCGCCGAGCATGAGCATGCGCTCCTGCATGCCGACCAGACCGAAGGACTGTCCGGGCTTGCGCATGGCGGCATCGAAGCCCTTGCCGTCGTCGCTCACCGACAGGCACAGATTGCCCGCTTCCTGCCACAGGCGCACCACCACACTGTGCGCGCCGGCATGACGAATGACGTTGGTCAGCGCCTCCTGGAGGATGCGGAACAGGCCGATGGCCTGAGCATCGGGCAAACGCGGCAAGTGCTCGGGCACCTCCACCAGACAAGGGATCTGCGTGCGCTCCTCGAAGCGGCGTACCTGCCATTCGATGGCCGAGGCGATACCGGCATCGAGAATCGGTGGACGCAGCGCCGTGGCCACGTCGCGCACCAGTTGAAACAGCTGGGCGATCAGACGCTTCATGCTGGCCAGACGCTCGTCCAGTTCGGGAATCTGTCCGGCGCAAACCAGCTCGCACATGGCGGTTTCCAGCTTGAGCACGGTCAGCACCTGGCCCAGTTCGTCGTGCACTTCGCGGGCGATGCGCGCCTTTTCCTCCTCACGCACACTTTCCAGATGCGCAGACAGTTCGCGCAGGCGCGCCCGCGAATCGGCCAGGGCCAGCTCGGCCAGCTTGTTCTCGGTGATATCCCAGAGGATGCCGTCCCACACCACCCGACCACCGCCCAGCGGCCGCGCGGTGGTGCGGATGTCGGCCCACAGCACCTCCTGCTCGGCAGTGAGGATGCGCCCCTGCCAGTACCAGTCGCTCTCGCCCTCCAGCGCCAGCGTCTGGCTGTTGAGGTAGCTGGGAAGATCATGCGGATGCACCAGGCTGCGAATGCCGCGATCCTCACGCTGCAGCTCATGCGCCGGCCAGCCGACCATCTCCTGACTGGCCTCGCTGATATAGGCGAAGTTGACTGTCTGCCCAAGCCCTGCGCGCTCCAGGCGAAACACCAGGCCGGGCACGTTGCCGGCGATGCCCTTGAAGCGCGCCTCGCTCTCTTCCAGTGCCGCGCGCGCACGGCGGCGCTCGGTCACGTCGCTGAGAAACACCACCAGATATTCGGCCTGGCGATAGCGTAGAAAGCTCAGGGACACATCGGCCGGCATGCGGCTACCGTCGGCGCGCAGGCAATCGACTTCGAAACTTGTCGAGCCACCGCCCTGCTCGCGCACCTGCTTCCACAGGTTGAGCCAGCGATCCATGTCGAGGCCCGGTTCCAGCAGGCTCAGAGGCTTGTCCACCAGTTCACCGGCGGCGTAGCCGAGCATGCGTTCGGCGGCGCGGTTGGCATAGCGCAGGTGACTGTCCCAGTTGACCCAGAGAATGCCCACCGTGCTGTGATCGATGGAGAACTGGCTCAGGCGCAGCGCCTCGGCCGCCTGCTGGTGGCGGTCCAGCTCGCCGCGTGCGCCCAGCAAACCCCGTTCGAGCAGGCGCGTCTGCTGGCGCTGGCGGTAGAGCGCCGTGGCGCCGATCAACAGCAGCAGCGCAAGAAACAGCGTGAGGGTTTTCCAGAAGCCGACAAAATCGCTGGGCTGCGGGTAACGCAAGGGCATCCAGGTTTCGCGCAGTTCCTCCAGCTCGCGCGCAGGCAGGGCCTGCAGGGTCTGGTCGACAATTGCGGACAGCAGCGGCTGATCGCGGCGCGTGGCCAGGCGCAGCAACTGCGGCAGGCCAATGTCGCCGACGATACTCAGGTTGGCGAAGCGTGATTCACGCAGCAGCAGGCTGAGGCTCGCCTCATCCAGCACCGCGTAACTGACCTCCTGGTTGAGCACCAGCAGCAACGCGGCGCGCTCCGAAGGTGCGGCGCGCAGGCGCAGGTTGGTGTGGGTACGCTCCAGGTATTCGGCAGCCTGACTCGGCGAGCGCAAGGCCACCATCTGCTCCAGTGGCAGTTGATCCAGATCTACCGCGCCACTACCACTACGTTCGCCGACCACCAGATGCGGCACACGCAGGTAGGGCATGGAGTAGTGCCAGATGCGCAGACCGGCTGGTGTTTGCTGCAGACCTGGCACCAGGTCCACTTCGCCCGCGCCGGCCGCCCGCTCCAGCGCCTCGAGGCTCGGGTATAGGCGCCAGTCAGGGGCGACGCCCATGCCGTCCAGCAGGCGCTGCATCAGCTCGACATTGGCCCCGGTCAGTTGCCGATTCTGACCGCGCTGAACCCAGGGCGCCTGCTGCATCAGGCCTACGCGCAGCACGGGATGCTCCCTGAGCCAGGCACGCTGCTCGGCATCGAAAGCCGGGCGCAGCGGCATGCGTGGGTTTTCAGCCCAGGCATTGGAGATGACCAACAGCAGCAACAGGGATAGAGAGGAAAGAAGGGATTTCATGCACGGCGAATCCGCTGACGCGATCCCATACCTTACTCCAGTCTTGCCCGAGTCGCCTGACAAAAGCGGAGCGCGGCATTAGGCTCTGTAGCAGACGATCAGGAGCCTCATCGATGCGCCTTCATTCACTAGCACTGCTCGGTTTCTGCCTGCTCTCCTGCCCCGCAGCCTGGGCCGAGGAGCCGCCCGAGGACGCACCGGCCGATAGCGTCGACGCCCCCGCTGCGAACGAGCGTCCGCTGCTGCCCGAACGCAGCCTCAGCGACGCGCAGACGCTGGAGCAACGCCTGGACAAACGTGAACAGCAAATGCTGCAGGCTGGTGCCGAGAGCTTTCTCGCCCTGTGGCTGCCGGCCAACGTTGGCGAGCCCAGCGGTGCGGTGATCCTGTTGCCTGGCGACGAGGAAAACGCCGATGGCGCTGCCGCAGTCGGCCCGCTACGGCGCAAGTTGCCCGATGCCGGCTGGCACAGCCTGAGCATCACCCTGCCCGATCCCGACGGCGACCCGCTACCGCCACGCACCGCCGCCGTCGAAACACCCAGCCCCACTGAGGACGAAGCCACCAGCGCCGAGGCGGAAAACGCCACCGAGGGTTCACCGGAGCCGACAGCCGCACCCGCCGCTACGGCAATCAGCTCCGAGCAGCGGCGCCAGGCGCACGTCGCGCGGGTCATGGCGCGCATCGAGGCGGCCATCACCTTTGCCGAACAGCAGCAGGCCAAGGAAATCGTGCTGCTGGGCCACGGCAGCGGGGCTTACTGGGCTGCGCGCTACCTGAACGAGCGCAAGCTGGACAACGTGCACAATCTGCTGATGGTCGCAGCCGAGTTGCCAGCAGGCTTCGCTCCACCACTGGACGAATTGGTGGCGCAGTTGCCGGTGGCCACCGGCGACTTCTATTACAAGGATCAGGTCACCGACCGCACTGCGGCCCTGAAACGCCTGCAGGCGAGCAAACGCGCCAAATTGCCCACCTATATCCAGGTGTCGATGAAAGCTCTGCCGGGGAATCTCGACGTGCAGCAGGAGCAGCTCTACCGCCGTCTGCGCGGCTGGCTACAACTGCATATCCGCGCGACCGGCAGCTAGCGCAAGCCTCGACGCTGGCGGATCAGCGCATAGGCCTGATGCAGCTGACGAGTGGTTTCGGTCGCCTCGCGGATTCGCTCAGGTGAAGCGCCGGAACCGGCCAGCTTGTCCGGATGATGGCGGCTGAGCAGGCGCCGGTAGGCGCGCTTGATCTGCTCCGGCTCGCTGCTTTCGTTGATGCCCAACAGACGCAGAGCCTCCTGATAACTGCCACCCGCCGGTGCCGGTTGCTGGCTGCGACGCGGCGCATATTCCTCGCCCAGGCTGTCGAGCCGGGCACTATCCCAGCCGAGCCATTTGCCCCACAGCAGGATCAATTCGTGCTCACTGGGCGATACCCGCCCATCGACCCAGGCCATGCGCCAACAGGCCCGCAGCATCGCATCGGCGCGTTGGCGCTGGCGCTGCAGCGGCCCGCGCAGGTTGTCGCGCCCGGTCTTACCCCGGGCGAAGGCTTCGATGGCACGGCGCTGAGCAGCGGCGTCCAAGCCAAGTCGCTGCATTTCCGAGCGCGCCTGCTGGATATGACTCTGCACCACACGGCCGTCGCTCTTGGCCAGACGACCCAGCATGAGAAACAGCAGATCATCGTCGGCTGGAGCCGCACGGCCGCCCAGACGTTCGCGCAGATTGTCCCAGCCAGGCAGGCGTAAACGCCGATCCAGCACCTGCCCGAGCAGACCGCCCAGCAAGGCACCCGGGATGCTGGCCAGGGCGAGTCCGGCCGCAGCGCCTAGCAGGGTCGCCGGCCAAAGCACCTAGCGTGCCTCCTGCAGCAGGCGCTCGACTTCAGCCAGGCGCTCGTGCGTGCCGACATCGATCCAGCAGCCGCCGTAATGCTCGCCACTGACCTGTCCTGCCGCCATCGCCTCGCGCAGCAACGGCGCCAGCTTGAAGGCGCCTGGAGCAGATCCGGCGAACAAACGCGGATGCAGTACGGCAAGACCACTGTAGGTCAGTCTTTCGCCTGGCGCTGCAGCGTCCTGAACCTGGCCAGCCGCCAGGACGAAGTCGCCCTGCGGGTGGTGCGCCGGGTTATCCACCAGCACCAGATGCGCCAGACCGGTGAGCGGCTGGCGCAGCGCGGCAAAAGCGTAGTCGGTGAAGACATCGCCGTTGACCACCACGAAGGGGTCATTGCCCAGCAGGGGCAGCGCCTTGAAGATGCCGCCGCCGGTTTCCAGCGGCTCACCTTCGGCCGAATAGACGATGCTCACGCCAAAGCGCGCGCCATCGCCGAGATAATCCTCGATCTGCTGGCCCAGCCAGGCGTGATTGATCACCAGTTCTGTGAACCCGGCGGCAGCCAGGGCGCGGATGTGGTACTCGATCAAGGGTACGCCAGCCGCTTTCACCAGGGGCTTCGGCGTATGCAGGGTCAACGGACGCAGGCGCTCGCCCTTGCCCGCCGCAAGGATCATCGCCTTCATGCACGCGCCCCTTCTTCTACTGCCAGACTGGCGAACAGTTCACCCAACTCGGCCAGCTCCGGCCGACGCGCCAGCACCGTCTGGATATAGGCGAAGAAGCGCGGCACGTCACCCAGATACTTGGGCTTGCCGTCGCGATGGCAGATGCGTGCGAAGATGCCGATGACCTTGAGGTGGCGCTGTACGCCCATCAGATCACTGGCACGCAGGAAATCCTCGAGCGATGCCTGAACCGGGATACCAGCCGCCTGCGCCCGCTGCCAGTAACCCTGCAGCCAACCCTGCACGCGCTCCTCGGGCCAGCTGAGGAAGGCATCCTTGAACAGGCAAGTGATGTCATAGGTAACCGGGCCATTGACGGCGTCCTGAAAATCCAGCACGCCGGGGTTGGGCGCGCTCTGCATCAGGTTGCGCGGCATGAAGTCGCGGTGCACCACCACCTTGGGCTGCGCCAGGGCACTGTCGATCAGCAGTTGGCAGATACGTTGCCAGGCAGATTGCTGCTCGGCGGTAAAGGTCCGCCCCAGATGGCGCTGCACATACCACTCGGGAAACAGCTGCAATTCACGACGCAGCAAGGCATCGTCGTAATGCGGAAGGTTGCCATCGAGCGGCAGGCGCTGCTGCTTGAGCAAGGCCTCGATGGCATCGTCGAACAGCTCATCGGCGTTGTGCTCGTCGATCACGTCCAGGTAGGTCTGGCAGCCCAGATCATCGAGAATCAGAAAACCCTGCGCGAGGTCGGCGGCCAATACCTGCGGCACATGCACGCCAGCACCGGCCAATAGCGCAGCGACACGCACGAAGGGCTCGCAGTTCTCCTGCGGGGGGGGCGCATCCATCAGAATCAGGCTGCGCTCCCCCGCCTGCCAGCGGAAATAGCGACGAAAACTGGCGTCGCTGCTGGCGGGAGTGAGGTCGGCAGCAGGCACTACCCCCCAGCCGCGTGCGGCGAACAGAGGGGGCAGTTGCCCGGCGAGCCAGGTTTGCAGCTGTTGCAGACGTACATCGTGTTCAGACATCAAGGGGTCTCCGACGGCGCTAGCCGTTGCACGGGTCATGCTTTATTATCCAGCATCTTTTTCAGCCCATCGAGAGGCGTGCGGCCCCTGGGCCGGTAGCGCGCAGGAAGCCCGGACTAACAAGATGGCAGTAAAACACCCCGCGTTCCGCAAGAAATTCCCACTGCTGGTTACCGGCAGTCTTCTGGCCTTACAGCCCGTGTTCAGCCTTCAGTCCTTTGCCGCCGAGCAATACGATTGCCAGGCGTCGCCTACGGGCGGCTGGGCATGCGCGCCGAAATCAGCCGCCAGTGCCGTGCCGCCGCGCCCGGTGCACAGTCGTGACGCGGTAAGCAGCAGCGCTGCGCCCAGCGAGTCTGCAGGCAAACAGGACACCGCCCCGGTGCTGGTTACCGAGAGCAAGGGCCGCGCCCTCGCCTCGCGCAGCCCCGACTACAGTCACTTGGACTGGGTCCCGCGCGATAAGTTGACCGCAGCGCAACTGGCCGAGGCCGGCCCGTACTGCGCCGGCGCCTACATCGAGCCGCTGCGTCCGGGCATGGATGACACCACGCCGCTGGACGAGTCGCCGATGTACGTGTCGGCCAAGGCTTCGCGCTTCGAGCAGGAAAAACAGATCGCCACCCTCGCTGGTGATGTGGTCCTGCGTCAGTCCGGCATGCAGGTCGAAGCCGATGAAGCCAGCCTCCACCAGACGGAAAACCGTGGTGAGCTGGTCGGCAACGTGCGCCTGCGTGACAAAGGCACCCTGGTGGTCGGCGACCGCGCAGAACTGCAGCTGGACAACGGCGAAGCACGTATCGACAACGCCGAATACGTCATGCATCAGGCTCACGTGCGCGGCAGCGCGCTCTACGCCAAGCGCGAAGAAACCGCGATCATCCGCCTTAAAGACGGCACCTATACCCGCTGCGAGCCGGGCGACAATGCCTGGCACCTGAAGGGCAACAACGTCACCCTGAACCCGGCTACCGGCTTCGGCACCGCGACCAACGTGACGCTGCGGGTCAAGGACATTCCGGTGTTCTACACCCCGTACATCTATTTCCCGATCGACGACCGTCGCCAGTCCGGCTTCCTGCCGCCGAGCCTCGGCACGTCGAACAGCAATGGCTTCTCGCTGCAAACGCCTTACTACTTCAACCTGGCGCCGAACTACGACGCCACGCTGTACCCGACCTATATGGCCAAACGCGGCCTGCTGATGGAAGGCGAGTTCCGCTACCTCACCGAAAGCAGCGAAGGTCAGGTCGGCGGTGCATGGCTGAATGACCAGGAAGACGAGCGCAAGCTGCAGTCCGAGTACGAAGACCAGCGCTGGATGTACAGCTGGCAACACAAGCAGGGCCTGAACTCGCGCCTGCTCGCCGAGGTCGATTACACCGATATCAGCGACCCGTACTACTTCCAGGACCTGGATACCGATCTGGGCATCGAAACCCAGACCTACGTAAACCAGCGCGGCACGCTGACTTATCGTGGCGACAGCTATCGCGCCCGCCTGAACCTGCATGCGTACGAGCTGGCCAATATCACCGACGTGACGCCATACGACCGCCTGCCGCAGATCACTCTGGACGGTAAACTGCCCTTCAATCCAGGTGGTCTCGACTTCACCTATGGCACCGAGTACGTGCGCTTCGATCGCAATCTGCGCTCGGGTTTCTACACGGAAAAAGATGGCACAACAGGTCGACCACAAGATCGCTGGTACGACGAGCGATTGACCGGCCTGAACCGTGCCGACGGCGAACGCTTGCACCTAGAGCCTGGTGTAAGCTTGCCGCTGGACTGGAC